>JBFHII010000365.1:0-3759 GCA_041596535.1 Breoghania sp.
CCAGGCGTCCGGCAGCCTCAATGCCGCCACCACGGATGCGGTCAACCCGGCCGACTACGATCTCGTCGGGCTGGCCATGCAGGAACCGCAGTACCGCTCGCCGGGCGTCCGCGAGCTGCTTGACGCGGTGGCGACATCGAAGGTGCCGTGCATGTCGATCATGAACATGCCGCCGCTGCCCTATCTGGCGCGCCTGCCGGGCCTCGACGCCTCGACCCTGCGCCACTGCTACACCGACGCCACCGTCTGGGACAGTTTTGATCCCGACCTGCTGACGCTTTGCAGCCCCGACCCGCAGGCCTTCCGGCCGCCGGAGGAAAAGACCAACGTGCTGCAGGTCAGCCTGCCGACCAACTTCAAGGCCGCGCGCTTCGCCTCCGACGCGCATACCGCGATCCTGCGCAAGCTGCAGGCCGACATCGAGGCCGTGCGCTTCGACCCCGGCGACGGCCCGATCGAGCTGCCGGTAAAGCTGAAGGTGCACGAGTCGGTCTTCGTGCCGCTGGCCAAATGGGCCATGCTGATCACCGGCAACTACCGCTGCGTGCAGGCCGACGAGATGCGCTCGATCCGCGACGCGGTGCATGCGGACCTGGACAAATCGCGCAGCATCTACAACTGGGTCGCCGATCTCTGCGTCTCGCTGGGTGCGGCGCGCGAGGACATGGTGCCCTTCGAGAAATACGCCAATGCCGCCAACGGCCTCGCCAAGCCGTCGTCGGCCGCCCGGGCGCTTGCCGCCGGTGCGCCGAACATCGAGCGGGTCGACTGCGTGGTGAAGACCATCGCCGGCCAGCAGGGCCAGCAGTCGGCAGCCGTGGACGAGATCGTCGGCCTGGTCGACGGCTGGCTGACAAAGAACCGCGCCGCCAGGTAGCCCGGCGCCGGATTGCTCGGCGCCCTATCGCTCGAAGTCTGCATCGGCAAACGGAGCGCGGACCCTCGGTCCCGCGCCCCGTTTTCGCAGGGCGCATGCGCCCCGCCTCCCCTCCGGTTTCAATGCAGCGCGCACCGCCGGCGCCTGCCCCTTCCCGCGCCCGGCGGATCGAAACTGGCGTTCACGCCCGCCCTTCTGTAAGATGACGTTACGGAAGGTTGTGGAGGTGGGCGAATGATCTGCATGGGGGATCGCGACGCGATCGTGGAGAAACTGATCGCGCTGCTTCAGGACGACGGCCTCGCCGGACCGGATGATGACGCCGATAATGGCGCCTTCGGGGACGGCGTGTTCGAGATCGACGACAAGCCCGCCAAAAAGAAGAAGAAAAAGCCCAAGGACGGCCCGGCGAAGCCCGCAAAGCCGAAGCGCGTGACCCGCGAGGAGGCGGAACGCATCCTGCGCGAGCTGCAGCAACGGATCAATCGCGCCAATCGCGAGCGCGGACGCCCGTGCTGCGACAACATGCTGGTGCCCACCATCTCGGGCATCGCGGTGACCCGCAAGCTGAAGAACGGCACCTTCGAGACGCCGGCCAACGGGCTGTTCGACGTCAACGACACCATCACCGTTTCCTGCGCCATTGTCGCCTGCCCGCCGCTCGACATCCGCATGCATCTCGTCGACCTCTCCGACCAGTCGAGCGAACGCATCCTGCGGCTCAACGGCGAGAACCGCGGCGCCAGCCTCATCGCCGACCCGGCGCATCCCAACGATCCCGGCTCGCACCGCCTCTCCAGGGAAATCGACCTCTCGCAGGAGAACGTTTCCGTCTCCGCCAGCCCGGCAAGCTTCGCCCTTTCGGTTTCCGTGCGCGACACCTGCCGCCGGACCGCGACCGGCGTGCTGGCCATGACATTCGTGGACTTCACGTGATGCCGGACACATTCACGCTCAACACCGCCAGCCCCGAAGACCTGAAGACCCTGCCGGAAATGCCCGCCGGGCGCCTCGAGTTGCTGCTCGAACGCCGCCCCTTCAAGTCCGCGACCGAGGTGATGCGGGCGCTGAAGATCAAGGCGCCGATCCTCCGGATCTGGGCACGGAAGGGCCTGGCCTTCGATTTCCCCCGCGCAGCGATCACGCCGCTTTCCGACGAGATGATCGCCGCGCTCGTCGCCTGCCGGCCGCTGACCCCGCTCACGGAAGCGGCGCTTGAGGCGGAATTCATCAATTGCCTGTCGCTGCTGCTGCTCGCGCCGCCCGCGGCCTGCTGCGACCGGGTCACCTCGGTCAGCGTCGGCCCGCCGATCAACATGCAGCGCAAGGTCGGCAACCGCTACGAGTCACCGCTCAATCAGACGTTCGACAGCGAGGATGTCGTCCGGATCGGCTTTCAGTTCACCGCCTGCCTGCCCGTCGACATACGGGTCCGCTTCAACCGCATCTACGACCAGGACGAAAGCGAGCTGCGCACGGTCGACGGCAAGGGGGTGGGGGGTGACGCCACCACCGCGCAGGGCCAGGTCGTGCACATCAAGGACGACACCTACCAATGCGTCTTCGAGGAGATCGACCTGGGCGACGAGATCTTCATCTTCAACGAGCCGCCGCGCGCCTACCTGCTGACGATCCTGGTGCGCGACGACTGCGGCCGCATCGGCGCCGGCGTCGCCCGCTTCACGCTGACCAATTTCGACTGACGGAGCGGCGCGCTCGGTTTGGAATGACACCGAGAGATGAACCGTGACAGGGGGGGGCGAGTGCGGCCAAGGATCGGTGCTGCACCAAACCGGATCTTCCAGCCTCCCTTCAACTCTCCGCGTCATTCCGGGCAGCGTGCGGCGCGCCGCATCGCGTGACCCGGAATCCAGGAGAGATTCGCCCGAAGGGCACCGGCTCCTTCCCTTGCGCGGATGCATCGCGGTCGGATAACCAAAGGGATTTCGAAGCGCCTGCGGCGGTTTTTCTCCTGGATCCCGGATCGCTCGACGCGCCTCCGGCGCGCTCGGTCCGGGATGACGCGGAGGGTTGAAGCCCGGCAGGGAGATCGCCCCGGTCGCTGCCGGGTGATCCGGTGCTGAAGCGGCGGCCAGACGCTTTGCGATCCACTATCCGAACGACCCGAAACCCTCCGCCGCCCTTCAACCCTCCCCGTCATTCCGGGCCGCGTGCGGTGCACCGCATCGCGTGACCCGGAATCCAGGAGAGATTCGCCCGCAGGGCACCGGCTCCTTCTGTCGCGGGGGCGCCGCCTTGCCCACGCTCACTGGAACGCCGTCTCGGCAAAGCTCCTGAGCTTTCTTGAATGCAGCCGTTCGCGCGGCATGGCGCGGAGTTTTTCCATGGCGCGGATGCCGATTTCGAGATGCTGGGCGACCTGGCGCTTGTAGAACTCCGTGGCCATGCCGGGCAGTTTCAGCTCGCCGTGCAGCGGCTTGTCGGAAACGCAGAGCAGCGTTCCGTAGGGCACGCGGAAGCGAAAACCGTTGGCGGCGATGGTGGCGGATTCCATGTCGAGCGCGATGGCGCGCGACTGCGAGAAGCGGCGCACCGGCTCGCGGTGATCGCGCAGTTCCCAGTTGCGGTTGTCGATGGAGGCGACGGTGCCGGTGCGCATGACGCGCTTGAGCCCGAAACCTTCGAACCCCGTGACCTCCGCGACCGCCTCCTCCAGCGCCACCTGGACCTCGGCCAGCGGCGGGATCGGCACCCAGGGCGGCAGGTCGTCGTCCAGCACATGGTCCTCGCGCACGTAGCCATGCGCCAGCACGTAGTCGCCCAGCTGCTGGGTGTTGCGAAGCCCCGCGCAATGGCCCAGCATCAGCCAGGCGTGCGGCCGCAGCACGGCGATGTGGTCGGTGATCGTCTTGGCGTTCGAC
>JBFHII010000366.1:0-3748 GCA_041596535.1 Breoghania sp.
ACACCCACCTGAAAGCCGTTCGCTCATCCCTGCCCCGCCCTTCAGTTGGTCGTTGCCTTCTCGTCACCGGGCAGCACGTAGTCCGTGCCTTCCCAGGGCGAGAGAAAATCGAAGTTGCGGAATTCCTGGTTCAGGCGGACCGGCTCGTAGACGACGCGCTTCTGCTCGTCGTCGTAGCGAACCTCCACGAACCCGGTAAGCGGAAAGTCCTTGCGCAGCGGATGGCCGTCGAAGCCGTAATCCGTGAGCAGGCGGCGCAGGTCCGGATGACCGGAGAACAGCACGCCGTACATGTCATAGGTCTCGCGCTCGAACCAGTCGGCGCTCGGGAACACCGGCATGATCGAGGGGACCGGGGTCTCCTCGTCCGCCTGGATCTTGACCCGGATGCGCTGGTTCTGCTTGGGCGACAGGAAGTGGTAGACCACGTCGAAGCGCTTGGCGCGCGCCGGCCAGTCGACGCCGCAGATGTCGATGAGATTGACGAACTGGCAGCGCGTGTCGTCGCGCAGGAAGCGCACGACCTCGATGATGGCCCAGGCCGGAGCCTCGAGCGTCAGCTCATCGTAGCGCACGGCAAACCCGTCAAGTTTGTCGCCAAGCACGGCCGCGATGTGCTCGCCAAGTTCCTGGAGCGTTTCGTCCATGGTGTCTTCGAACCCGTCTGTTCCGGCAAGCTAGCGTTCGATGGTGCCCGTGCGGCGGATCTTCTTCTGCAGCAGCAGAACGCCGTAGAGCAGTGCCTCGGCCGTGGGAGGACACCCGGGCACGTAGATGTCGACGGGCACGATGCGGTCGCAGCCGCGCACCACCGAGTAGGAATAGTGATAGTAGCCGCCGCCGTTGGCGCACGACCCCATGGAGATGACATAGCGCGGCTCGGGCATCTGGTCATAGACCTTGCGCAGCGCCGGGGCCATCTTGTTGGTCAGCGTGCCGGCGACGATCATCACGTCGGACTGGCGCGGCGAGCCGCGCGGCGCGAAGCCGAAGCGCTCGACGTCGTAGCGCGGCATCGACAGCTGCATCATTTCCACGGCGCAGCACGCAAGACCGAAGGTCATCCACATCAGCGAGCCGGTGCGCGCCCACTGGATCAGGTTGTCGGTGGAGGTGACGAGGAAGCCCTTGTCGGCCAGTTCGTCGTTCATCTCCAGGAAGAACGGATCGTTCGACCCAACCGGCTGCCCCGTGTTCGGATCGATGATCCCCTTGGGCTTCGGCGCCACAAGGGTGCCGGCCCCGCCCGTGGCGGAGGCGCCGGCCATGCCGGATGCGCTCGTCAATCCCATTCCAGCGCTCCCTTTTTCCATTCGTAGATAAAGCCGACGGTCAGCACGCCCAGGAACACCATCATGGACCAGAAGCCGAACCAGCCCAGGTCGCCGTAGGCCGCGGCCCAAGGAAACAGGAAGGCCACCTCGAGGTCGAAGATGATGAACAGGATGGCGACCAGATAGAAGCGCACGTCGAATTTCATGCGCGCGTCATCGAACGGATTGAAGCCGCATTCGTAAGCGGAAAGCTTCTCGCTGTCGGGGTTCTTGTAGGCCACCAGGAAGGGAGACACCAACAGCGCCAGACCGATCACCAGCGCCACAGAGACGAAGACGACAATCGGGACATAATCCCTGAGAAGATCTTCCATGGTCACCCATCCTTGTGCAGCGGCCGCGAACGGGCCGTGCAGGCCACCTTGCCGGAACGCAGGCCACGACAGCCGCTTCCGCACCCCTTGACAGGCGCCGGGCCTGTTCAGCCCTTGAAAAACCGCCGATCGCTGGTGCGTGGGCACGCTTAGCTCACTGCCATACCCGTGGCAAGCCCTCTTGCCGGGATGCACATGATGAAATCAGCCTACTTCGGCGCTGCGGGCTGACACCAGCCGCAGAAATACGCGCCCGCGCCGCAAATTTGCGCAAATGCCACATTTCGGCGGTCAATGGCCGCAGCGGCGAAGCCTTCGTAGCGGCACCTGCGGCAGCGCCGGCCGCAGTGCATCAAAAATCGAGAATCACGAGACCTGTCAAAAACTTGATTATAATTTTCATGTTATAATCGGGGCCACGCCGCGCCCTCCCCGGCCCGCCGCGCACGCACTGCGGCCGGCACGTCTGCGGCCGGCATTGCTCATGCGCACGGCCGCTCATGCGTACGGCTGGCCACACGCACGACATCACGAACGCAACTTGGGCGTCGATCGAAAGGGCGTTCATGAATTTGGGAGATTGCATCCGCATCGGTGTGCGGCATCTGGGCGGCCGCGCCACTTTCCTGCGCAAGGGTCGGAACCCTTCGGGAAAGTGGCGCGAGTGACGGGACTCGAACCCGCGACCTCCGGCGTGACAGGCCGGCACTCTAACCAACTGAGCTACACCCGCGTCGCGGACGGCGTCGTGTTGCCGTCCGGAAGTGGGGGTGATTTAGATTGCCCTGAGAGCCAAGTCAAGCGACCCGACGCGGCTTTCGTGACAATTTGTGAAAACCGCGCAATCCGCTGCGGAAACGGGGGCCCGCAAAGCGCGATATCCACCCTGCCGCCTGTGTATATCCTCCCGACGAGCCGGCGCAGCCGTGAAAAAGCACCGCACGAGTCGTCACGCACGTCCTACGGAGGCGCCAACGCCCGTCATTTCTCGCAGGAAGCCGGCTCAGGAAAGCCTGTCACCGCCCTCGCGAGCCGATTCTGCCGCCAGTTGCCGGATCACCTCCCAGGCGACTTCCACGTCGCGCACGCTGGTGTCGGTCTGCCCCACCTGGAAGCGGATGGCGAAGCGGCCCTCGTGCGTCGTCTGGGTCAGGTAGATGCGCCCGTCGTCGTTGATCCGCTCCACCAGCCTGGCGTTGAGCGCGTCGATCGCCTCGTCGGACGCACCCTTGAGGGAGCGCGGGCGGTAGCGGAAGGTGAACAGCGCCAGGATCGGCTCGGTGACGAGTTCGAAATCCGCCGCAGCACCAATGGTCTTCGCCAGCCCCTGCGCCCAGGCCACATGATTTCGGATTTTCCTCTGCAGCGCCTCGACGCCGTAACTGCGGATGACGAACCACAGTTTCAGCGCCCGGAAACGCCGGCCCAGCGGCACCGACCATTCGTTGTAGTCGGTGACGCCCGGCGTCTCCTGCCCGTTTCCCGGCGTGTGCAGATAGGCCGGTTTCAGCCCCAGCGTGTCGGTGAGCGCGCGCGGGTCCTTCACGAAATGCGCCGAGCAGTCGAAATTCGTGAACAGCCACTTGTGCGGATTGAACACGAAACTGTCGGCCAGTTCCGCGCCGCGCATCAACTCGCGGAATTCCGGACAGATCATCGCCGAGCCGGCCCAGGCGGCATCCACATGCAGAAAGATGCCGTGCTCGCCGGCCACCGCGGCCACCGCCTCGATGTCGTCGCAGGCGCCGATGCTGGTGCCCCCGAGACACGCCACGATGGCCGCGGGCTGCAGGCCCGCCGCCCGGTCCGCCACGATCAGCGCGTCGAGCGCCTCCGTGTCCATGGCATAATGCGGCCCCGGGCCGTTGGGCACCTTGACCAGGTTGTCCGAACCGATGCCCGCCATGCGCACCGCCTTGTCGATCGAGGAATGCGTCTGCGCCGACGCATAGACCCGCAACGGCGCCTGCCCGGCCAGTCCCTTGGTGTTGCCGGTGAACCCGGTCACCTTCTCGCGCGCCGTGAGAATCGCCGCGAAGGTGGCGCTGGTGGCGGAATCCTGGATGACGCCGGAAAAGTCCTGCGGCAGGCCGATCATCT
>JBFHII010000367.1:0-3704 GCA_041596535.1 Breoghania sp.
CGCAAGATGCTGGCCCTGCTTGGCGCCGAGCTCGAGCTCACCGACGGCGCCAAGGGCATGAAGGGCGCGTTGGCGCGCGCCGACGAGCTGCTGAGCGAGATTCCGGACGCGGTGATGCCGCAGCAGTTCGAAAACCCCGCGAACCCGGAAATCCATCGCAACACGACGGCCGAGGAAATCTGGAACGATACCGAGGGCGCCATCGACGTCTTCGTTTCGGGCATCGGCACGGGCGGCACGATCACCGGCGTGTCCCAGGTGCTGAAGCGCCGCAAGCCGGCGTTGCACGTGGTGGCCGTGGAACCGGCCGACAGCCCGATCCTGTCCGGCGGCCAGCCGGGCCCGCACAAGATCCAGGGCATCGGCGCCGGCCTCATCCCGGCGATTCTCGACACCTCCGCCTATGACGAGGTGCTGACCGTCACCAACGACGAGTCCTTCGACATGGCGCGGCAAGTGGCAAGGCTGGAGGGCCTGCCGGTCGGCATCTCGTCCGGCGCGGCGCTGGCCGCCGCGATCAAGGTCGGTCAACGGCCGGACATGGCCGGCAAGACCATCGTGGTCGTTATCCCCTCGTTCGCGGAACGCTATCTGTCGACCGCGCTTTTCGAGGGTCTGGACGTCTGAACGACGGGCAGCTCCATTGCGGACGAGGTCGGCAATCGCCGGCCTCGTTTTTTTTCGGCCTCCCGTGACTGACTGATCCCGACGCTCCAAGCCGGCCTCGGGTTGGCAAGACCGCGAGGCCTCACGACGCGCCAGCCGCCGTCTTGCCAGGAGCGACCGTCAAGGCATCGATCACGGCGCAGTCCGAGCGGTCGCCCCGGCCGCACTTTGCAACAAGGCCATCGAGCGTCGCCTCGATCCGCTGCATGTCGGCGATTTTCCTGCGAATGTCGGCGAGATGCCGGCTGGCAACCATCTGCACATCGGCGCAAGCAGGTCGGTCATCGTGCATGAGATCGCCCAGGGTGCGAATCTCGTCCATGGCGAATCCAAGTTCCCGCGCACGGCGAATGAAGCTCAGCCGCCTGATGTGATCGGGACTGTAGATCCGGTATCCGCCACGGGAGCGTTCGGTTTCGGCCACGAGACCGATGCGTTCGTAGTAACGGATCGTTTCAATGTGGAGTCCGGTGACACGAGACGCATCGCCTATTCTCAGCCCTCGCGGTTTCGTGATCTCGGGCATCTTTTCGCCTGTTGAGTCTGTAGCGGCTACAGACCGTAGCCTAGCGTTGTTCCATGATCAGCGGGGTAACGCTTCAGTGTTTGAAAAGATGGATGGATCGGCATCCGAGCCGGTCATGAACCCGGATACCCGGGTTATCGGGAGCGGTCATGCGGCGGCGGCCGGCCTGCTGGGCGCGATCGCCGCATCGTCATGCTGCATCCTGCCGCTTGCCCTGTTCAGCGTCGGCGCCGGCGGGGCATGGATTGGCCTGCTATCGGCGCTGTCGCCCTATCAACCGATCATCGCCGTGCTCACGCTCGGCGTGTTGGCCTACGGTTTCAGGCTCGTCTATTGGCCGAAACAAAAGGCCTGCGAGGCAACAGCAGCCTGCGCGCGACCGCATTCGACCCGTTTGGTCAAGGCGGGGCTCTGGCTGGCAACGGCCTTGATTGCCGCCGCATTGGCCTTTCCCTTCGTTGCCCCGATCATTCTCGAATCCTGATGGAGAGGCCGCAATGAAACCCCTGACCGGCGCAGCAATTGCCTGCGTCTTGGCCCTTGCCGCTGGCGGCGCGCAAGCGGCGATGCAGACCGTCACTCTGACCGTCGATGGCATGTATTGTGCCGCGTGCCCCTACATCGTGAAGCAAACGCTGGCGGCGGTGCCAGGCGTGTCGAATGTCGCCGTGTCCCTGGAAACACAGTCCGCGACCGTTGTCTACGACGACACTCTGAGCGACGTCGCGGACATGACCGGCGCCACGGCCAACGTCGGATACCCCTCGAGGCCCGCACAATGACGACCATTCCCAAATCGACGCTGAGCTGTCCGCATTGCGGCCATCGTGACACACTGACCATGCCGACCGACGCCTGCCAGTTCTTCCACGAGTGCGCGAAATGCGGGGCACTGCTCAAGCCGTTGGCCGGAGATTGCTGCGTCTTCTGTTCCTATGGCGACGTGGCCTGCCCACCTGTTCAGGCGGCGGAAGCCTCCGGCGAAGACGCTGCCTGCTGTAGCCGGTGACCGGGGCGGTCGCGGACCGCCCCGGATCCTCCGGATGATGGAACGCCGCCGTCAGCCCTTGCGGGTCGACAGCAATCCGACGATGTCCTTGACGCCCTGCATGACGGGACGGGCGATGGCGTCGGCGCGGTCGGCGCCGTCTCCCAGAACCGAGTCGATATAGCCCGTGTCGTCCTTCAGGCGGCGCATCTCATCGGCAATCGGCGCGAGTTTCGACACCGCGAGATCGGCCAGCGCGGGCTTGAAGGTCGAGAACTGCGAGCCACCGAAATCCGCCAGGACCTGTTCCTGGCTATGTCCGGCAAGCGCCGCGTAGATGCCGACAAGATTGGCGGCTTCCGGGCGTTCCTTCAGGCCCTCGGTCTCGCCCGGCAAGGGTTCGGCGTCCGTCTTGGCCTTGCGGATCTTCTTGGAGACCGTGTCGGCATCGTCTGTCAGATTGATGCGCGACAGATCCGACGGATCCGACTTTGACATCTTCTTGGTGCCGTCACGCAAGGACATGACCCGCGTCGCCGGCCCGGCGATGATCGGCTCGGTCAGCGGAAAATAGCCCGCCTCCCGGTCGTGGCCCATATGGGCGATTCGGTCCGCGTAGTCGTTGTTGAACTTCTGCGCGATATCGCGGGTCAGCTCCAGGTGTTGCTTCTGGTCCTCGCCCACCGGTACGTGGGTTGCCTTGTAGAGCATGATGTCGGCAGCCATCAGGTTGGGATAGACGAACAGGCCCGTGGAGGCGTTCTCACGGTTCTTGCCGGCCTTTTCCTTGAACTGGGTCATCCGGCCCATCCAACCCATGCGGGCGACGCAGTTGAAGATCCAGGCCAGTTCCGCGTGTTGATGCACCTGCGACTGGTTGAAGAGGATCGAGCGCTTGGGATCGATTCCAGCCGCCATGAAGGCGGCCGCTGCCTCGCGCGTGTTCTGGCGAAGCGTATCGGGCTCGGGCAGCTTGGCCGTGATCGCGTGAAGATCGACCATGCAGTATATGCATTCGTGCGTGCCCGCGTCCTGCATGTCGACGAAGCGCTTCAGCGCGCCCAGGTAGTTGCCCAGCGTCAGCCCGCCCGAGGGCTGGATGCCGGAGAAAACGCGCGGGGTGAAGGCGGTGGCCATGATGGCTCCTCTGGATTATCAAGCCCGGCGGGCTTACCCAGAGGCGCGAGGCCCGTCAAGAAAGGCAAGAGATGTCGGACAACGATCACATGCAGCCGCTGTTCAACACGCTGCCGCCGGTGGTGGTGGCGCTGGCGCTGGCGATCTTCGGGGTCGAGGTCCTGATCTCGGCCGGCGCGCGGGGATATCTGGGCGGACCGGAGGCGGTCGGCTGGCGGCTGGAAGCCATCCGCGAGTTCGCCTTTTTCAGCCAGCTTCTGGACTTCGTGATCGAGCGGCAGGCCTGGACGTCGGCGGAGCTTCGGCGCTTCGTCACCTTTCCGTTCATCCACCTGGGCTTCACTCACATGATCTTCGTGATCGTCTTCCTTCTGGCGCTGGGCAAGC
>JBFHII010000368.1:0-3696 GCA_041596535.1 Breoghania sp.
AGCGGAACTGGCCGAACTGGGGGTCGAGCCACCGGCGATGGCGGGCCGTCCGGCCATACAGGCACCCGATGGCGCGCTGCCGGGGCCGAGCCGCGACGATGTCGCCGCCGCCTCTGAGATGTCCCAGGACGACCGCCAGCAGATGATCCTCGGCATGGTGGCGCAGCTCGACGAGCGGTTGAGCGCCGATGGCGGCTCGGTGGAGGAATGGACGCGGCTGGTGCGCGCCTATGTGGTGCTGGGCGACAAGCCCGCCGCGCGCGGCGCGCTGGCCAAGGCGCAGGCGGCGCTGGCCGGCGACACGCAAGCGCTCTCCGCCCTCGACCGGCTGGCCGAGGACGCGGGGCTGAAATCATGAACCGCCATAAAATGGCCCCGCACAGGGGCAAGAAACCAGTCAGTCCCGAGGAAGTGCAGGCCCGATGACCCGCAAACAACGCCGTCTGTCGATGATCGCCGCCGCCGGCGCGGTGCTGGCCGTGGCCGCCGTTCTGGTTCTGGTGGCCCTGCAGGACCAGATCGTGTTCTTCCAGTCGCCCACCGACGTGGCGGAGAAGCAGATCGCGCCGGGCCAGCGCATCCGCCTTGGCGGGCTGGTCAAGGAAGGCTCGGTCGTGCGCGGCGAGGGAACCACGGTCAGCTTTGCCGTGACCGACACCGAACACGACGTGAGCGTGCGCTACACCGGCGTGCTGCCGGACCTGTTCCGCGAGGGCCAGGGCGTGGTCACCGAAGGGGTGATGACGCCCGAGGGCCTGTTTCGCGCCGACAGCGTGCTGGCCAAGCACGACGAGAACTACATGCCCAAGGAAGTGGCCGAAGCGCTGAAGGACAAGGGCGTGTGGCAGGGCGAGCAAACCAATTGACCGTTGCTGACAACGGCGCGCGGACACGACGCGCGCGCCAAGGGGGAGAGCCGGCATGATCAACGAACTCGGCCATTTCGCGCTGGTGCTGGCGCTGGTCATGGCGCTGGTGCAATCGGTGATCCCGGTGTGGGGCGCGGCGAAAGGCGACGCGCGGCTGATGGCGGTGGCCTCGCCGGTTGCCGGCATGCAGTTCCTGTTCACCGGCCTGTCGTTCGCGGCGCTGACGATGGCCTATCTGCAGTCCGACTTTTCGCTGATCAACGTCTGGCAGAACTCGCATTCCGCCAAGCCGCTGATCTACAAGATCTCCGGCGTCTGGGGCAACCACGAGGGCTCCATGCTGCTGTGGGTGCTGATCCTGGCGTTGTTCGGTGCGCTGGTGGCCGCCTTCGGCCGCAACATGCCCGAAACCCTGCGCGCCAACGTGCTGGGCGTGCAGGCCTGGGTGGCCGCCGCCTTCCTGCTGTTCATCCTGTTCACCTCCAATCCGTTCCTGCGGCTGATCCCGGCGCCGATGGAGGGACAGGACCTCAATCCGTTGCTGCAGGATCTCGGCCTGGCGATCCACCCGCCGCTGCTCTATCTCGGCTACGTCGGCTTCTCGATCACCTTCTCCTTCGCGGTCGCTGCCCTGCTGGAGGGCCGCATCGACGCCGCCTGGGCGCGCTGGGTGCGGCCGTGGGCCCTGATCGCCTGGATCTTCCTGACCCTGGGCATCGCCATGGGCTCCTACTGGGCCTACTACGAGCTCGGCTGGGGCGGCTTCTGGTTCTGGGACCCGGTGGAGAACGCATCGTTCATGCCGTGGCTGGCGGGAACCGCGCTGCTGCACTCGGCGATCGTCATGGAAAAGCGCGACGCGCTGAAGATCTGGACGGTGCTGCTGGCGATCCTCACCTTCTCGCTGTCGCTGCTGGGCACCTTCCTGGTGCGCTCGGGCGTGCTGACCTCGGTGCACACGTTCGCCACCGATCCCGCGCGCGGCCTGTTCATCCTCGGCATCCTGATCATCTTCATCGGCGGCTCGCTGTCGCTGTTCGCCTGGCGCGCGCCGCTGCTCAAGCAGGGCGGGCTGTTTGCGCCGATCTCGCGCGAGGGCGCGCTGATCTTCAACAATCTGTTCCTGACCGCCGCCTGCGCCGCGGTGTTCACCGGCACCCTGTATCCGCTGGCGCTGGACGCGATCACCGGCGAAAAGATCTCGGTCGGCGCGCCGTTCTTCAACCTGACCTTCATTCCGCTGGTCGCGCCGCTGGCGATCGCCATTCCCTTCGGGCCGCTGCTGGCTTGGAAGCGCGGCGATTTGCTGGCCGCGGCACAACGGCTGCTGGCCGTCCTCGGCCTGGCGATCCTGGTGACGATCGGGGCGGCCTGGATGAACGGCGAGGCCGGCGTTCTGGCGCCGCTGGGCGTGGGTGCCGCGGTGTGGATCATGGCCGGCTCGATGAGCGAGCTTGCGATGCGCACGAAGCTGTTCTCGCAGTCTCCGGGCAAGTCGCTGCGGCGCGCCGCCGGCCTGCCGCGGTCGGTCTGGGGCACGGCGCTGGCGCATTTCGGCGTCGGCGTCTCGGTGCTCGGCATGGTGGCGGTCACCGCCTGGCAGAGCGAGACCATCGAGGTGGTCAAGCCCGGCGAGAGCGTGATGATCGGCAAGTACGAGGCGACCTTCGAGGGGCTGACGCCGGCGCGCGGCTCGAATTTCCGCGAGGACGTCGCCCAGTTCACCGTGCGCCGCGGTGGCGTCGTGGTGGCGGAGCTGAAGCCGACCAAGCGCTTCTATCCGGCGCGCCAGATGCCGACGACCGAGGCCGACATCAAGACCTTCGGCCTCGACCAGCTGTATCTGTCGCTGGGCGACGTGCAGGACGGCGGCGGCATCACCGTGCGCGCCTACGACAAGCCGCTGGTGACGCTGATCTGGCTCGGCTCGCTGATCATGGTGTTCGGCGGGCTGGTGTCGCTGTCCGACCGGCGCCTGCGCGTTGGCGCCCCCAAGCCGGCGCGCCGCGTGGCTCCGGTCGCGGCGGAGTGAGCGCCATGAGGGATCTTGCAATACTCCGCATGCTGTCCGCGCTGGTCTTGGTTCTGACATTGGCCGTTGCCGGCACCCTGACGCTGCCCGTCGGTCCGGCATTCGCGGTGCAGCCCGATGAGGTGTTGAGCGACCCCGCACTCGAGCAGCGCGCCCGTGCGCTGTCGCGGGAACTGCGCTGCATGGTGTGCCAGAACCAGTCGATCGACGACAGCGACGCGCCGCTGGCCCGCGATCTGCGCATCCTGGTGCGCGAGCGGCTGGTCAAGGGCGACAGCGACGCGCAGGTCATCGATTATCTCGTCGACCGCTACGGCGAATTCGTGCTGCTGAAGCCGCGTTTCGCCCCGCACACGCTGGCGCTGTGGCTCGGCGCGCCGCTGGCGCTGCTGATCGGCGGCCTGCTGGTCTTCCGCGCCAGCCGCAACAAGGCCCGCGCCGAGGGCGTGCAACCGCTCAGCGAGGCCGAGCAGGCGGAGCTGAAGAAGGTGATGGAGGGCTAGGGGGTGTTGCCCCGCGCTGCGCCACGTCACTGAAATGGTACTTCCATCCGAACAATTTTCGCCGCACGTCGTGTCATCCTCGGGAGGCCGCAGGCCTGCCTGGGGATCCAGTACCCCGTGTGGCCGGCGGCAGTGCACAGGCATTGCGGCCTGGGGTTACTGGATCCCCGCCTTCGCGGGGATGACACGGTGGAGGCGGGTACGGGAATGACACGGAGTAGGTGGTCGGCGCTGAGCATGTGTCCGGGTCAATGTGTCATCACCGTTGGCGCCAGGTCAGACCAGTCGGGAT
>JBFHII010000369.1:0-3689 GCA_041596535.1 Breoghania sp.
GCAGGACGATCGGCAGGTAGAGGAAGGAAAACCCCAGCACCAGTGCGGTGATGTTGAACCAGCTCGCTCTCCTGGTCATGCGCGGGGCTCCTTACAGCAGCGCCCGAGGGCGTGACGAAGTGCCGTCGCCGCCATCGCCAGGAGACCTCCGGACAGTGACGCGTGGATCCCGCCATCATCCCGCATTGCCGCGCCGCCGGCATGAGAGGCCGATTTGCCCGTTGCCCTCATTGGTCGCGCTCCGCGAGTTTCTGCTGCTGGTTCTGGAACAGGACGATCGGCACCACCAGCAGCAACAGCAGCACGACGGCCACCGCCGAGGAGACCGGCCAGTCCCGGTTGGCGAAGAACTCCACCCACAGCGTCTTGCCGATCATCAGCGTTTCCGATCCGCCGAGCAGATCCGGAATGACGAATTCACCCACCGCCGGAATGAAAACAAGGAAGCAGCCGGCAATCACCCCGGGCAACGACAGCGGCACCGTGATTTTCCAGAACGCCTTCCACGGCGGACAGCCAAGATCCTCCGCCGCCTCGAGCAGCGCCCCGTCAAGCTTCTCCAGCGTCGCGAACAGCGGCAACACGAGGAACGGCAGGTAGGAATAGACGATCCCGATGTAGACGGCCGCGTTGGTGTTCAGAATGATCAGCGGCTCGTCGATGACACCCAGCCACAGCAGCAACTGGTTCAGCATTCCTTCGTTCTTGAGAATGCCGATCCACGCATAGACTCGGATCAGGAACGAGGTCCAGAACGGCAGGATCACAAGCATCAGCAGGGTCGGCCGCCATTCGCGCGGCGCTCGGGCCATGCCGTAGGCCATCGGGTAGCCGACGAGCAGGGTGATCAGCGTGGAGATACCGGCGATCTGGACACTGGACAGATAGGATTTCCAGTAGAGATCGTCTTCCGTCAGCCAGATGTAGTTTTCCAGCGAGAATGCCGCGAAGGCGTCGCGGATGCTCCGCCAGCCCTCCGCCAGATCGATGGTCGGAACATAGGGCGGCATGGCGACCGCGATCTCCGACAGCGAGATCTTCACGACGATGACGAACGGCACCAGGAAGAAAAACAGCAGGAAGGCAAAAGGCACCAGAATCAGGGCCCAGCGGCCGAGGAAACGCGCACGCAGGGCCAACAAGGTGGATTTCATCTCGGGCCCCCTCACCGCGTCAGGATAATGCCGGCATCCGGGCTCCAGGAAAGCCGGATGGTGTCGTCCCAGGAAATCGGCCGTTCAACCAGCCGGGTGGCGTTGGCAACCGTCGAGCGCAGCGTCTCGCGCTCCGCAATTCGGCAGTGGTAGGTCGATACATCCCCGAAATAGGCAATGTCCCAGACCTCGCCGCCGACGGCATTGACGCACGGGGCCGCGGCCTCGTCCGGTCCCACCGTGCTGATGGCGATCTTTTCAGGCCGGATGGCGAACCAGACCGTGTCGCCGGCCTGGGCGTCCGTCGGCTGCTCCACCTGAAGATCGACCGGCAGCGACACGCCCTTGAGGGTGGTACCGGCGTCCGAGGTTTCGGTCACAGTCGCCTCGATAAGATTGATGTCGCCGATGAAGTCGGCGACGAAGCGGGAGTTCGGACCCTCGTAGATCTCGGAGGGCGGCGCCACCTGGACGAGCGCGCCCGCGTCCATCACCGCGATGCGGTCGGCGACCGTCATGGCCTCTTCCTGATCGTGGGTGACGATCAGGAAGGTCATGCCGAGGTCTGACTGCAGATCGGTCAGTTCGAACTGGGTTTCCTCGCGCAGCTTCTTGTCGAGCGCCGCCAGCGGTTCGTCCAGCAGCAGCACCTTGGGCCGCTTGGCGAGCGACCGGGCCAGCGCGACGCGCTGACGCTGGCCGCCGGAGAGCTGGTGCGGCTTGCGCTTGGCGAAGGGTTCCAGCTTCACCAGCCGCAGCATTTCCGCGACCCGGGCGGCAATCTCCGCCTTGTCCAGATTGTCCTGTTTCAGGCCGAAGGCGATGTTGCTTTCCACCGTCATGTGCGGAAACAGCGCATAGGACTGGAACATCATGTTCACCGGGCGGCGATAGGGCGGCACGCCGGTGAGCGGCTGGCCTTCCAGCAGGATTTCGCCCTCGCTGGGCGTCTCGAACCCGGCCAGCATGCGCATCAGGGTGGTCTTGCCGCAGCCCGAGCCACCGAGCAGCGCGAAAAACTCGCGCTCATAGATCTTCAGAGAAAGATTGTCGACTGCCGTGAAGGTGCCGAAACGCTTGGTCACGTTCCGGAACTCGATGAAAGGCCGCGCCTGCGGGTCCTCCCAAGGGGCGAATGTTCGCCGGATCGGTCCGATCGGTTTCTTGCTCAACGTTACCCCCGCAACAACAACGGCCGCGCCTGACGGCATGATCGATCTAAAAGGCCCGGGCAGAGGATCCGCCCGGGCCGCGTCGATCAATCAGCTTCCGCTCTTCACCTTCGTCCAGACCCGGTTCTGGATCCGGCTCACCTTCGGGGGCTTCGTCGTCGTCGTGTAGAGCTTCTTGACGGTTTCCTCGGTCGGGTAGATTGCCGGATCCTCGAGCACTTCCTTGTCGAGCAGCTCCTGGCTGGCCTTGTTGCCGTTGGCGTAGAAGACGTAGTTGGACGCCTTGGCGATCACCTCGGGCCGCATGATGTAGTTGAGGAACTCGTGCGCCTCCTCGACGTGCTTGGCGTCCGCCGGGATCGCCATGTTGTCGAACCACATCAGCGCGCCTTCCTGCGGGATCGAATATTCCACGGTCACGCCATTGTCGGCCTCGGCGGCGCGGTCGCGTGCCTGCAACACATCGCCGGACCAGCCGACGGCGAGGCAGATGTCACCGTTTGCCAGCGCGTTGATGTATTCCGAGGAATGGAACTTGCGGATGTAGGGGCGGACCGTGAGCAGCAGTTCGCCCGCCTTCTCGATATCGTCAGCGGCGTTGGAATCCGGATCAAGACCGAGATAGTTGAGCGCCGCCGGGACCATTTCCTCCGGCGTATCCAGAACGAAGACGCCGCAATCGGCAAACTTCGAGACCACCTCGGGCTTGAAGATCATGTCCCAGCTGCCGACCGGGGCGTCGGGCATGATTTCCTTGATCTTGTCCACATTGTAGCCAATGCCGGTGGTGCCCCACATGTAGTTGATGGCGTGCTCGTTGCCCGGGTCGTATTTGAGAAGGCGCTCCTCGATGTCCTTCCACATATGCTCCAGGTTCGGCAGCTTGGACTTGTCGAGCTTCTGGAACACGCCGGCCTGGATCTGGCGGCCAAGGAAGGTGCCCGTCGGCACCACGATGTCATAGCCCGTGCCGCCGGCCAGCAGCTTGGTCTCGAGCACCTCGTTGGAATCGAAGACGTCGTAGACGACCTTGATGCCGGTTTCCTTGGTGAAATCCTCGAGGATGGATTCGTCGATGTAATCCGACCAGTTGTAGATGTTGACGACGCGCTCCTGCGCCATGGCGGGCGCGGTGAACGGCGTCAGTGCCGCGCCGGTCAGGGCGGTGATCGCCACTGCGGTGGAAAAGACTATGCCTCGCATTTTCATGCTCCCAATCTCGGTCTGCTGATGTCTCATTGCGCCAAGCCTCCGCTTGCGAAAGCCCCCCGTGTCTGGTCACGAGGTTAGTGGCGAACCCTCTTGTACTCAACGGCCCCGCCCGGCATGACTGCTCTTGTTCGCAGGGAATCCGCGGTATGCC
>JBFHII010000370.1:0-3683 GCA_041596535.1 Breoghania sp.
AGCCGCGGCGACACTGAGATAAAGAAACATTCGCTTCATGAGCGTCTCCACTCCCGGTAGCGAGGACAAGAGAAGCACCGGAACAGATTTATTTCCTTAAATATACAAATGACCTACTGTTTATTATATAGATATAATTACCTATATATTGATCAATATTGTAAGGGTTAGTCCGCGCCTTCACAAGACATTGCAAATCTAGTCTATTGCGTCTCTAAACTCAAAATCCAAACCACAGAACCTGATCATCGACGAGCGAAGCATGTCATCAACGCGCGAACCGCAGCCGCTGCCCAAAACATTGCGCGGCAGTCATGGTGACAGGAACTCTTCCGGCCGGAGGATGTCCAGCGGGATCCGACGGGAGTCCGGCGAGACGCGTCCACCGCGCCCCTGTGCCCCGGCTGCCCGGCGGGCGCGCCGATGACGATGATTCCGCTCCACCGCAGGATTTCCAACAAGCTTGCCCGGCTGGCACTCGTCATGGCCATGTCGGTGGGCCTTATGGTGAGCGTGGTGCAGGTCTCTCACGACTTCACCAGCCAGCGGCAGGAGAACGCGAAGATCGTCACGCGCATCCTGAACGCCGCCAACCCGACGGCCCAGCGTGCCATCCTCACCCTGGACCCGTTTCTGGCGCAGGAGGTGGTCAACGGGCTGGTCAGCTACGAATTCATCATCTCCGCCACCATTGTCGACGAACTCGGCACCACGCTGGCCCAGACCGACCGCCGCCGCATGGACAGCCGTACGCGCTGGCTGACGCCGTTTCTCGCGGACGAGTTCGAACGCTTCACCGTCCGGTTGAGCGTTCCCAAGAAGCCGGTCGACGAGTCCGGAAGCCTTGCCGTCGTCGTCGACACCGATCGCACGCTGCTGCCCTTCTACGCGCGCGCTTCCATCACCCTTCTGTCGGTTCTGCTGCTGATCGTCTTCGTCGTCATGCTGCTTCTGGCGGTGTTCTACATACTGCTCACCAAGCCGCTGCTGCGCGTGATCTCGGATCTCGCCAACGTCGACCCGGACGATCCCGAACGGCCGATGACGCCGATTTCGCCGCTGTCACGCAGCCACGAGCATGACGAACTCGGCCTGCTGCGCGATACCGGCAACCGCCTCATCGCGGCGATCTCCGCGCGCATTCATCAATTGCGCGAAAGCAACGCCGCCCTGGCGTTCAACGAACAGCGCTTCAAGGACTATACGGCCGCCGCATCCGACTGGTTCTGGGAACAGGACGCGTCCCTGCGCTTCGTTGCCCTGCCCGACAATCCCGCCAACCCCGCCTTCGCCCACGACTACGTCTGGACTGGCAAGGCCCTGTGGGAGGTCGATGGCGCCGACATCAGCGAGCCGAAATGGATCGCCCACATCGCCGATCTGAAGGCGCGGCGCGAGTTCCGGAATTTCCGCACGGAGCACCAGTTGCCGGATGGCCGCATCCGCAAGCTCGAGATCAGCGGCATGCCCTATTTCGATGCTTCCGGCGCCTTCCGCGGCTACCGCGGCGTCGCCACCGACGTGACGGAAGCGGCGCGCGTGGAGGAACAGCTCGCCCACACCGCGAACCTGGAATCTCTGGGCCGGCTGACCGGCGGAATCGCCCACGATTTCAACAATCTGCTGGCCATCATTCAAGGCAATCTGGAGCTTCTGGGCGAGGACCTCGAAGACCAGGGCTTGCCCCCCGACCGCGTCGCCACCGCCATCCAGGCAACCCTGCGCGGCAGCGAACTGACCCAGCAGCTTCTGGCCATCGCCCGCCGACAGCACCTCGTCACCAGGCCGGTCGACATCAACCAGATTGTCGTCAGCACGCAGAAAATGCTTCTGCGCGTGCTGGAGAGCACCATCCACATCAAGACCTACCTGGCCGAGGATCTGTGGATCGCCGACATCGACGTCTCGCGCATGGAAAACGTCCTCATCAACCTGGCGCTCAACGCGCGCGACGCCATGCCGGATGGCGGCCTGCTGATGATCGAGACCGGCAACATGACGATTGCGGCGGACTCCGCGGCGCACTTCGGCGCCGATGTCGTGCCCGGCGACTATGTGCGCCTGACCCTGTCGGACACCGGCGTCGGCATGCCGCCCGACGTCCAGAAGCGGATCTTCGAGCCCTTCTACACCACCAAGCCGCTGGGCAGCGGCACCGGTCTCGGCCTGAGCCAGATCCACGGCTTCATCAAGCAGTCGGGCGGCTATATTTCCGTCTACTCCGAGATCGACAACGGCACCACGTTCCAGCTCTACCTGCCGCGCTCGCTGGAATCGCCGCACGAACTGGACACCCGCGAGCCGCCCGCCGCGGACACCACCCACCTGCCCGACGCCCAGGTGCTGATCGTCGAGGACGATCCGGACCTGCGCCAACTCGCGCGGACGATTGTCGAGGGACTGGGATTGCGGGTTCTGGTAAGCGGCAGCGGCGAGGAAGCGGTGGCCAAAGCCAGGGCGGCGGACGGCATCGATCTGCTGCTCAGCGACATCGTGCTCACCGGCCAGATGACCGGGCGCGACGTCGGCGACACGTTGCAGCAACTCTACCCGGACATCGCCATCATCTACATGTCCGGCTACGCGGAGCGCGCGCTGATGCATCGCGGACAAGGCGATCCCAACGCCATGCTGCTGCAGAAGCCGTTCCAGCGGAAGGAACTGATCAACGCGATCGCCAGCCTTCTCGCCCCCGAGAGCATGCGCCAGGCGATGGATTGACGAACGGCATCCGAAGCGGCGGGATGCGGCGCGGCGGTCAGGCGGCCGCCTACGACAGCTTGGCCGCCTGCATCATCGGATGCGCGGCTTCGAGGTTGAGCAGCATGCGCATCTGGCCCTGGTCGCCGCTCAGGTCGGCGATCGTGTAGAGATCGAGCACCCCAAAGAACGCCTGGAGTGCCTCGTTGAGCACCCGGTTGAACTTGCACGAGTCGATCAGCGGGCAGTCGCGCTTTGACGGGTCGAAGCACTCGGCGAGGTGGAAATTCTCTTCCGCGGCGCGGATGACCTCGCCGATCGAGATCTCGTCGGCCGGACGCGCCAGCAGGATGCCGCCGTTGCGGCCCCGGATGGTCTTGATGAAGCCGTTGTCGACGAGAACCTTCATCACCTTGAACAGATGCGTCTCGGAAATGCCGTATGTGGCCGCGATTTCCGGCACCTTGCTCGGCTTGTCGGGATTCGCGGTGCAATACATCAACGCGCGAACCGCATAATTTGCTTGTAAGGTCAGTCTCATAACTGAATCCGTCTTCGTTTGAGCCTGCGGCTCGAATTCCTGAGCGCTCTATTCATGTATTCCAAAGCAGCCGCGGATTCAACCGCTTCCCGGGCCGAATCGCCCTTGCCGTGACGTCCGGCGCCCGGAATATCGGTGCCCGGTCGAGGCCGGCGGGCGGATGAGGACGACGCGCGGCGCGGGCACGCAACCCGCATGTGGTCGCGCACGAAGGCCCTCTCTTCCGGCGGACGCCTCCGTGCCATCCTCTCACTGCGCGGCCCCCGGGATCAACCCGTGGCAGACGGCTCGGCGCTGCTCGTGGCGCCCGGGCCGGGAACGGCCGCGGGCGGACACTTGCCCAGGATGATCATGCCCCGCACCTCGTCGGCGGTCACCTCTGAGGTTTTCGCCGTGCCCACAAGCCGGCCGTTCTTCATCACCGCCACCCGGTCTGCGAGAT
>JBFHII010000371.1:0-3678 GCA_041596535.1 Breoghania sp.
AAGCGCCGCGCGTTCGAACACAAGGACACGGTGACCATCGGCCGCTCGCACGGCATTCACGCGGAACCAGTGACCTTCGGCCTCAAGCTGGCCCAGGCCTACGCCGAGTTCGAGCGCAACCGCAATCGTCTGGTCGCGGCCCGCGAGGAAGTCGCCACCTGCGCGATCTCCGGCGCCGTCGGCACCTTCGCCAACATCGACCCGCGCGTCGAGGAGCATGTCGCCAAGGCCATGGGGCTGACCGCCGAGCCGGTGTCGACCCAGGTCATCCCGCGCGACCGCCACGCGATGTTCTTCGCCACGCTTGCCGTGGTGGCCTCCTCGGTGGAGCGTCTGGCGACCGAAGTGCGCCACCTGCAGCGCACCGAGGTGCTGGAAGCGGAAGAGTATTTCGCGCCCGGCCAGAAGGGCTCCTCCGCCATGCCGCACAAGCGCAATCCGGTGCTGACGGAAAATCTCACCGGCCTCGCCCGCATGGTGCGCTCCTTCGCGCTTCCCGCCATGGAGAACGTGGCGCTGTGGCACGAGCGCGATATCTCGCACTCCTCGGTCGAGCGGATGATCGGCCCGGATGCGACGGTGACGCTCGACTTCGCGCTGGTGCGGCTCACCGGCGTCATCGACAAGCTGCTGGTCTATCCCGAGCGGATGCTGGGCAACATGGATCGCCTGGGCGGCCTGGTGCATTCCCAGCGCATCCTGCTGGCACTGACCCAGGCCGGCGCGCAGCGCGAGGACGCCTATCGTCTCGTGCAGCGCAATGCCATGAAGGTCTGGGACAGCTATCAGGTCGCGGGCGTGGCCTCCGTCGATTTCCTCGAGCAGCTTCTCGCCGACGCGGACGTGCGCAAGTATCTCTCCGAGGAGCAGATCCGCGAGCGCTTCGATCTTGGCTATCACACCAAGAATGTCGACGTGATCTTCAAGCGGGTGTTCGGCGAAGCGTGAGGGTCATGCGTCCCGTGCGACCCGGCATGGGACTCCCCTGCACCGCAACGCGCCGTTGAATTCGAGCCTACTATGCCTGGATCAGAACCATGAAAATCGCGCACTCGGAAATTCTGATCGTCCCCGGCCTCGGCGGGTCCGGGCCGGATCACTGGCAGACACGCTGGGAGGCGAAGCTGTCGACCGCGAAGCGGGTGGAGATGGGTGACTGGGACCGGCCCCATCACGCCAACTGGGTCGAGAAACTGGTGACCGCGGTCAATGCCGCGCAGCGGCCGGTGGTTCTGGTGGCGCATTCGCTCGGCACCGTGGCCGTTGCCCACGCCGCACCGCAATTCGATGCGGGCAAGGTGGCGGGCGCCTATCTGGTCGCCGTGCCCGATATCGAGGACGCCAGCCGCATTCCCGCCCCGACACCGGGCTTCGACCCGATTCCGCGCGAAAAGCTGCCGTTTCCCTGCACGGTGGTGGCCAGCCGGACCGATCCCTATTGCCCATACCCAAAGGCAGAGCGGATCGCCGCGGAGTGGGGCGCGCATTTCGAAAGCGCAGGCGACTGCGGCCACATCAACGCGGACAGCGGCCAGGGCCCCTGGCCCGAAGGCCTGCTGTCGTTCGCGAAGTTCATGTCACGGCTGGGATAGCCAGGCCGGAGGCGGATCAGGCGCAGGCACAGTCCGCCCCAAGCCAACTCACTCAGCGATGCTTCCCAGCATCGCGGTGGCGCCCGTCTTCAGCACGACGGTATCGATGCCATAGGCGATGAAACTGTAGCCCATCGCCCTGGCCTTCTTCACGTCGTCCGCGGTGTTGCAGAACATGCCGGCGATCTTGCCGGCGGCCTTCGCCGCCTTGCAGATGCGCTCGCCCGCTGCCTGGGTTTCCGCGCCGCTGGGGTCGATCTTGGCGCCCTGCGACAGCGCCAGTGAGAGATCTCCGGGACCGACGAAAACGCCATCCAGACCCTTGACCGCGAGAATATCGTCAAGCGCGTCGAGCGCGGCGCGGGTCTCGATCATGCCAAGAGACAGGGTTTCGGCGTCGGCGCTCATCAGATAGGCCTGCGGCTCGGCCACGCCGCCCAGTTCCATGGCCCGCATCGGTCCCCAGCTGCGGCCACCGGTGGGCGGGTATTTCGTGAAGGCCACGAATCGTTCGGCATCGGCGACCGAATTGATCATCGGCGCGATCACCGCCTGGGCGCCGAAATCGAGCATCCGGCTGGCGGTGGCGAAATCGCCGACGGGAATGCGGCCCACCGGATGGCCTCCAGCCAGGACGATGCCGCCAATGGCGTCGCGAACCGAGCCGAGGTCATGCTGGCCGTGCTGCATGTCCAGCACCACCGCCTCGTAGCCGCACCGCACCATCGCCTCGGCAAGGGCGGGACCGGGCAGGATCGACCAGCCGGTCACCACGGTTTCGCCGGCACGCAACCGGTCCGCAAGCGTCTTTTCAGGCTCGACCATTCAATCCCCCTGGCGTGGTGCCACCGCACGGGCCGGACCGACGCACGTCACATCGCGATCCGTCGCGGCGCGAGGCCGCGACGATACGCGATGACCCGAAACCATCCCGACGCGGTCGGGACGGCGCATCGGACAACAGGCGCTAATCGTTTTCGATCTGCGCGACCGCGGTGCTCATCAGCTCTTCCATGGTGCGGCGGATCTGGTGGTCGGACTGCTCGACACCGGCCGCATCGAAGTCGCCGCGGATCTTGCGGAAGACATCCTCGTCGCCCGGCTCCTCGAAATCGGCGCGCACGACATCCCGCGCATAGGCATCGGCATCCTCGCCGGTTTTGCCGAGCTTCTCCGCCGCCCACAGGCCGAGAAGCTTGTTGCGCCGGGCGGTCGCCTTGAAACGCAGCTCCTCGTCATGCGCGAACTTGCTTTCGTATGCGTCCTCGCGCTTGTCGAAAGTGGTCATCGATCGTCTCCCGAATGTGCCTATGGTTAGCAAGACCTGCCGCCTCCATATAGGTGGCCGGCACGCAGAAACCATGAGATGGTTCATGGCCCTTGCATATCGTCCCGCGAACGCCAAATCAACGCTACGAAACACCGCTGCAGACTGGATGAGCAATCCAGACAATTGCGGTACACACTCGATTGTGCTTTGCACCGTGATCGGCTAGTGTCGCGCCTCGCTCACGGGAGGACCCTGCCGATTCTGCAGACTGTGCACAAACCGTGTACCGCGCGCGCCACCGGAGCCTCCCTGCATACATGGATTTCCTCGACAGACCACGGTACGTACCCATGAATCGCCGCCGGCGCATTTACGAAGGCAAGGCCAAGATCCTCTACGAGGGGCCCGAGCCTGGAACCCTGATCCAGCATTTCAAGGACGATGCCACGGCCTTCAATGCGAAAAAACACGAGATCATCGATGGCAAGGGGGTGCTCAACAACCGCATCTCCGAGCACATCTTCTCCAATCTGAACGCGATCGGGATCCCGACCCATTTCATCCGCCGGCTGAACATGCGCGAGCAGCTCATCCGCGAGGTGGAGATTATCCCGCTTGAGGTCGTTGTGCGCAACGTCGCCGCCGGTTCGCTGGCCAAGCGCCTGGGCCTGGACGAAGGCACCCAGTTGCCGCGCTCCATCATCGAATTCTACTACAAGAACGATGAACTGGACGATCCGATGGTGGCCGAAGAGCACATCACCGCGTTCGGCTGGGCCACGCCGCAGGAAATCGACGACATCATGGCGCTCGCCA
>JBFHII010000372.1:0-3675 GCA_041596535.1 Breoghania sp.
CCGTCGGCGACGGCCGCGGCGTCCACAACGGTGATCACCCCGTCAACCGTCACCCGGTTGCGCACGCTCGGCCACTGAAAGGCGCTGACCAGCGGCTGCGGCAGGGCCAGACCGGACGTCTCGATGACGATGTGATCGGGCGCGGGATCGCGGGCGAGCAGCGCCTCCATGGTCGGCAGGAAATCTTCCGCCACCGTGCAGCAGATGCAGCCGTTGGTCAGCTCCACCACCTCGTCGGCCTCGCAGCCCGGCACGCCGCATTCGCGCAGCCGGTCGCCGTCAAAGCCCATGTCGCCGAACTCATTGACGATCAGCGCGATACGCCGCCCGTTCGCCGTCTCCAGCAGGTTGCGCACCAGCGTCGTCTTGCCCGCGCCCAGAAAGCCGGTGACGATCGTGGCGGGGATTTTCGTTCCAAAGCTCATCGGGCAACACTCGTCATTGGAGATCCCGGGCCAGGCCTCACAGCCTGATCTCCGGTTGAGAAGAAGGTTTCAGCTGCAGCGGCAGGCCGGCGGCGACAAGGATCACCCGGCCGCACACGTGCGCCATGGATTGATTGAGGCGACCCTGCGCGTCGCGGAAATCGCGCGCCAGGGCATTGTCCGGCACGATGCCCATGCCGACCTCGTTGGAAACCAGAACCACCCGACCCGAAAGTCCTCGCATGACGTCCGCCAGCGCCGCCGTCTCCGCCGCGACATCACGCTCGGCGAACATCAGGTTGGACAGCCACAGCGTCAGGCAGTCGACGAGCACGGCACGGCCCCGCCCCGCGTGCTCGGCCAGAATCTCGCCCAGCTCCAACGGTTCCTCGACGGTCTGCCACTCCGGGCCCCGCCGCGCCTGATGCGTGGCAATGCGCGCGCGCATCTCGCCGTCGCCCGCCTGCGCGGTGGCGACATAGACCGCATCAAGACCGCTCTGCGTCACCAGCCTTTCGGCAAACGCGCTCTTTCCGGAACGCGCTCCGCCCAGGACCAGGGTCCCGGGCGCAGCATCGGTTGGGATCGTGGCACCCATGGCCCCGCCTCACGCGGACTGCTGCGGGCCATGCATCCGTTGCATGAGCGCACCGGCGACCGAGCCGAGAACCGCCCAGAACACGGCGCTGGTGGCGAGCGAGGCGGCGGCGAAGTGCCCGGCTAACTCGGCCGGCGCCGTCGAGGTGTATCCGCCGGCGTGCGGTGCGCCGACAATATGCGGCAGCGCGATCAGCGCGATACCCGCCGCCACCCAGAGCCGGCTGCCCGACAGCAAAATCGCGGCCAGCCCCGCGGCGGTCGCAACCGCCGTGCCCATCCACCAGATCTGCCGCGACACGAGGTCGGCGTAAGCGCTTCCTGGAAGTTCCGGCGGCAAGCCGAGCGCCGGCGCCAGCGCGACGGCGACGAAACCGGCCGCTCCCCAGGCAAGCCCCGAATGCGCGGTGAACGGCGCCCCCTTCAGCGCCATGCCGGCGACCAGCAGCAGCGCGAAACCGATGCCGGTCAGCACCGCGGCGAGCGACGAATAGAGCATCCGCTCCACGCCATCGGCGGGCGCCCAGGTCGCGCTTTCGTCATGCGCGCCCCCGTGGGCGAGGACCACCGGCGCCTGCTCGGTCGCGGTATAGGATGCCGGCATGAGCGATGGCACCTGCAGCCCCGCGTTCTCGTAGACCTCGGCATGCAGGATGATCGGTGTTGTCAGGAGCACCTGCAACACGGCGAGGACCAGACCCGCGGCGCATCCCGCGCCCAGAGCCGGCCATAAAAGTCTTGCGAACATGATTGCACGGTCCTTGGCGGACCGCCCCGCTCAGTGGCAGGGAAAGCCGATGGCATGACGGGTGTCATGCGCGGCATTGTGCAGGCTTGTCGAATGCGCGAAGCCGACGCCGAAGACGACAAAGGCGCCGAGCAACGCCGTCGCCATGATCACCGGCAGCGCCGCGGCGCGGTCGGACACCAGAACAGCGGATGCGGCCTGCACGCTTGCAGCCTTCGAATGGGAGAATTTGGAACCGGTCATGTGCATATCCTCTTGGCCGTCCACCCGACGGCGGGTTGCTCTCATGTTCCGGCTGGTCTCCTGGCTCGCGGGTCGCCGCTCCATTCGTGCCTTCCCGAAGATCTATGTCTCCAGTGGCGGTTACGAGGAGCTCGCCGCTTACAGTTGCGGGGGCAGCTGCGGCTTCGGAATCCCGAGACGGGTCGTTCCTCACCGCATTCCCATTTGATCCCCAGGGCTTTGCCCGACACGGGGAACCAGAACCCCAACTTTGTAGGCTGTTCGCGGCCACCGCTCAAGCCCTCATTGCCATCCCCGCCCCCGATAGGCCGCGCGGATCGCGAAAACACCGCCGGCAAAGCGCGCCTCGCGGTTTTCCACATTGCGCTGCACCCGGCATGTGACCAGCTTTTCGCCGGTCCTCCGCGCCTTCTCCGCACAACGCCTTGCGGATCACCTCACTTTTTCCTACATCGGGGCTTGGCAAGCGCAATCGGCGTTGATATAGCCACACCCATCGACGCCCCGCGGGGCAGTCATGGTCCCCGATAGCTCAGTTGGTAGAGCATTCGACTGTTAATCGAATTGTCGCAGGTTCGAGCCCTGCTCGGGGAGCCAACTTCTTTCCCTCACCGTCATTCCGTTTCCCGCTGCCATTTTCGCGCAGCCGGGACCGAGCCGTCCGTTCGCGCCTCCGCGCCACTCACTTCAACGTGATGGAGCGGCACAACCCCACGCCTTTCCTGGCGTTGCGGCCGGCCACGGCTGGCGCGGAAACGGGATTGAGATCAGGCTGCTGCCGCCGCATCTGGACGTGACGCACGAAGATCCCCATATGCAATTAACGCAGTGTCAGTTTTCATAATCATGCCAAATAAAACGTAAAACTACCACTGTTTCAAATTTGAAACGCAGTCTTATGATTTAAATCACAGTTTCCGGTTATGAATTCATCATAATCGACAACAAGGGCATGGAGCCATGAATTCGGCCCCGATGCTTTCTGCGGATGCCGCTCAAAGCCGCAAGCAAAACCGGGAGCCGGCATCCGAATACACGCAAATGCATGACAGGCCGCTCAATGAGCCTGTCTGCGGACAGGATATCCCGACAGGAATTCCGCAACGGCCCCGCCGTTAACGAATCGGGAACCATAAGTCCGGCGATGCGTTTAACTATCGACTGAAGGTTCGGCGGTTTCGCAAGCACAAGCAACCTTGAAACCACACGGACACGAGACGATGCGCGATCCCGCGCCCTGCCAGGGAGGCAGACATGACGTGGAATTCAGTTGGCTTCAACGCCAGTGGCCCGGCCATGGGCCCCGCCACATTTGTTCATGGTAGCCCGAAGCGCCGTCCGGCGTTGCGCGCCCTCGCCTTGGGTGCAGGCATGATCGCGGCAGCCTACGCGGCGCCCGCCTTCGCCGAAACGCCAGCGTCCGCCACGACGAATGGTCCGGTGCCTGGGACGGTGGCCACCCTGCCCGCAGAATCATCCGCAGACGTGACAGGTTCAATCACCAACCCGAGCATGCGCACGGATCGCCTGGCGGTGACCGTTGCCAATGTGGCCAATCACAATGGCCTCGTCGGAAAGCCCGGCGAGGAGATGGACATCTGGGTCGGCGAAGTCGAGATCCAGGGCCGCAAGACCGTCTGGGTCGAACTGATCGACAGCTAC
>JBFHII010000373.1:0-3674 GCA_041596535.1 Breoghania sp.
CCATGTCGCCGGTGCACAGGGTCATGACCCGATAATGCAGGCCGAGCTGCTTGAGCACCTCTTCCGCGCAGCCGAGCATGCGCTCGAGTTCCGCTTCCGATTCCTCGGGCCGGGTGATGGAAACCAGCTCGCACTTCTGGAACTGGTGCTGGCGCAGCATGCCGCGCACGTCGCGCCCCGATGAGCCGGCTTCCGAGCGGAAGCAATAGGTCAGCGCCGTGACCCGCTGCGGCAGCGCCGCCTCCTCGAGGATTTCCTCACGCACCAGGTTGGTGAGCGGAACCTCCGCGGTGGGAATCAGCCAGCGGCCATCGGTGGTCTTGAACAGGTCCTCGGAGAACTTGGGCAGTTGCGAGGTGCCGAACAGCGGATCGTCGCGGACCAGAAGCGGCGGCGAGACTTCGAGATAACCGTGCTGCATCGTGTGCAGGTTGATCATGAACTGGCCGAGCGCCCGCTCGAGTGCGGCGAGCTGGCCCTTCAGGATCACGAAGCGGCTGCCCGACAGTTTCGCGGCGGTCTCGAAATCCAGCCCGTCCTGCAGACCCGGGATCTCGAAATGCTCCTTCGCCTCGAAGTCGAGCGACGGCTTGTCGCCATGCGCGCGATAAAAGACGTTGTCGTTCTCGTCCGCGCCCACCGGCACGCCGTCGAGCGGCAGGTTGGGGATCGCCGCCATGGCGTCGTCGAGAGCGGCACTCAGGGCGCGCTCCTCGTCTTCGCCGCCCTGGATGAAGGCCTTGATTTGCGCGACCTCGTCGATCAGCGCCTGGGCGCGGTCGTTGTCGCCCGATCCCTTGGCCTTGCCGATTTCCTTGGACGCCGCGTTGCGGCGCTCCTGGGCGTCCTGCAGCTTGGCGACATGCGCGCGCCGGGCGTCGTCGAGCGCCAGCAGGCGTGCCGCCTGCGGCTCCGCACCACGGCTTTCCAGCGCACGGTCGAACGCGTCCGGATTGCTTCGGATCCATCTGATATCAAACATCGGTCACACCCAGGCAGACTTGTGGCAGGCAATTGCTGAGGGCAGGTCCGGCGCACCGACGGATCGGCGGCCGATCACCTGGCCCGTGAACGTGCCCGTGTATGACCGATTGCGCGCGAAGGATCAAACCTCCTCGCTGCGCGCCGCCTCTTTTTCCGCCCGTTTGCGCTCCACGTAGACCACCGCGAAGATGGAAATTTCGTAGAGAAGCAGCGTCGGGACCGCCAGGCCGATCTGGGTGATCGGATCAGGCGGCGTCAGGACCGCGGCGACGATGAAGGTGATCACCACCGCCCACTTGCGCTTTTCGCGCAAGGTGGTGCTGGAGACGAGGCCGGCGCGGGCCAAAAGCGTCAGCACCACCGGCAACTGGAACACCAGGCCGAAGGCGAACAGCAGGATCATGATCAGGCCGAGGTATTCCGACACCCGCGGCAGATGCTTGATCGCCGCGACGCCCTCGCCGCCCGCCTGTTCCATCGACAGGAAGAAGGTCATGGCCATGGGCATGACGAAGAAATAGACCAGCGCCGCGCCGCAGGCGAAGAGCACCGGCGTCGCGAAGAGATACGGCACGAAGGCCGCGCGTTCGTTCTTGTACAGACCCGGCGCCGCGAACATGTAGACCTGCGAGGCAATAACCGGGAAGGCGATGAACAGCGCGCCGAACAGAGCCAGCTTCAACTGGGTGAAGAAATATTCCTGCGGCGCCGTGCAGATCATCTCGATCGGATGCTCCGAGCCGGCAGCCTGCTCGTAAGGCACAATCAGGATGTTGAAGATGTCGGTGGCGAAGTAGAAGCACACCACGAAGGCGATCGCGATCGCGATGATCGACTTCATCAGCCGCTGACGCAGCTCGATCAAATGCTCCAGCAGCGGAGCCTTGGAAGCCTCGATATCGTCGTCGCTCATGATTTGTTATCTCCGGCGCCCTCTGCGGAGCGGGCCGCCGTGCTCCCGGCGGCTTTCGGCGCTGACCGGGACGCGGAAGACGTCTTCGCGGACGCGGCCTTGGCGGGGGCCGCCTTGGCAGCCGCCGTCTTTGCAGGCGCCTTGGCAGCCGGCTTGGCAGCAGCCTTGCGGGCGGGAGCCTTCTTGGCCGCGGGTGACTTGGCCGCAGGTGACTTGGCCGCGGCTGATTTGGAAGCGGCGGCCTTGGAAGCGGTCTTCTTCGGCGCGGGTTTCGCGGCGGCGGCGGGCTTCTCGGGCACGGCCTTCTCCGACGCGCTGTCGCCGGTGACGGTCGCCGGGGCCTTCGCGGCCGACGGCTTGCCCACGACGGCAGGCTCGCTCAGATCCTTCTTGATGTCCGCGGCCACCTTGGACACCGGATCGAGCGATTTCTTGATGTCGCCGAGAGGATCGAAGTTGCCGGCCTTGTCGGCCGCCTTGCGCATCTCGTCGATGTCCGCCTGCTTTTCAACATCGCGGACCGCGTCATTGAACGTGGACTGGAACTCCCCGGCCATGCGCCGAAGTTTCCCCACCGTCTGCCCAAAGGTCCGCAGCATGCGCGGCAGATCCTTTGGTCCCACGACGATAATCGCCACTGTGGCGACCACCAACAGCTCCGTCCAGCCGATATCGAACATCAACAGCCGCCTGTTTGACGAACCTCAGGGCGGCAAGCCGCCCCGCTCGGGTTCAGCCTGCCTTGGACTGGTCTTCCGCCTTCTTGGCGGAGACGGTGTGAGCGTCCGTATGCTCGATGGTCTTGCTCGTGTCGGCCACGTCCGTTTCGTCCTCGGCCATGCCCTTCTTGAAGCTCTTGATGCCCTTGGCGACATCGCCCATCAGCTCGGAGATCTTGCCGCGACCGAAAAGCAGGACCACCACGACCGCGATGATCAGAATTTGCCAGATACTCAAACCCATGTGGACTACTCCCGATAAGTCCGTTGTCGTGCAGGACCGCGCTTAGGCAGCTGCGTTCCCGACCCGCATACTATTGCACTTAAGGCGTCGCGCCCGTCGTAGCAACCGGTTTCGGCCCTTCGTCACGCGGAAACACCAGAATGTCGGTCGGATCGAAGGACAGGGTCACGTCGTTTCCCACGCGGAAGCGCCCGCGTTCCCGCACCCGCGCCTTGAGCGGCAGGTCGAGACCGGAAACCGCCACATCCAGCAGATCCACCTCGCCGAGGAACCGCGTCCGCGTCACCCGCCCCTGCATGGGAGCGCCGATGCCCGGCGCGCCCTCGTCGGGTGAGACCTCGATTCCCTGCGGCCGCAGGCAGACATCCACCTCGACGCCGTCGGCGATGCCGGCACATTCGAAGATGCCGACCGGCGTCTCCACGTGGCCGCCGCGGGCGACGCCCGTCACCTCGTTGAGTTCGGAGAAGAACCGCGCCGCGAACACATCGACCGGATTGTCATAGAGCGCGTCCGCCGTGCCGATCTGCACCAGCTGCCCGGCGCGCATCAGCGCGATGCGGTCGCCCATGCGCATGGCTTCCTCCGGATCGTGGGTGACCACGATGCAGGTGGCGCGGGTCTCGCGCAGAACGGCCAGCGTCTCGTCGCGCACATTGTCCCGCAGGCGCCGGTCGAGGCCGGAGAACGGCTCGTCCATCAGCACCACCGCCGGGCGCGGCGCAATGGCGCGGGCCAGGGCCACGCGCTGCTGTTCGCCACCCGACAGCGAATGCGGATAGTCGGCGGCATAGCTTTCCAGGCCGACGCGGGC
>JBFHII010000374.1:0-3660 GCA_041596535.1 Breoghania sp.
AAACCGATCCGAGATCAAACCGCTCGGCCAGTTCCGCCATGCTGGCGACCGGCTCGACCGCCTGCGAGGTGCCGATCAGCACCGCGAGGCTGGCGACCGTCATCGGCTCGTATCCCGACTCGCGCAGGCTCGCCACGGACAACGCGCCGGAGCGCTTGGAAAGACCCTCGCCACTCGACGTGGTCAGCAGGTTGTGATGCGCGAACACCGGCGGCATCGCATCCAGCGCCTTGAAAATCGCGATCTGCACGCCGGTGTTGGCGACGTGATCCTCGCCGCGGATGACGTGGCTGACACCCATGTCGATGTCATCGAGAATGGATGGCAGCGTGTAGAGATAGGAGCCGTCACCGCGGATCAGCACCGGATCGGACAATGACGCCAGATCGACGCTCTGAAGCCCGCGGCACAGGTCGTCCCAGGTCACTTCCGTCTTGACCGGCTCCTGCGGATCACCTTCGAAATTGGGCAGCAGGAAGCGCCAGTGCGGCGAGCGGCCTTCGGCTTCGAACGCCGCCTTCTCGTCATCGGACAGCAGCAGCGCCGACCGGTCGTAGACCGGCGGCAGGCCCCGCGCGCGCCGGCGCTTGCGGCGGCGGTCGAGTTCATCGGGCGTCTCGTAGCATGGGTACAGCAGCCCGGCGGCCTTGAGCTGCGCGGCGGCCTCCTCGTAGCGGGCCACGCGGGCCGACTGACGTTCGACCCGGTCCGGCGTCACGCCCAGCCACGCCAGGTCCCGCGCAATCCCCTCGGCATACTCGGTCTTCGAGCGTTCCACGTCGGTGTCGTCGAAGCGCAGGATGAAGCGGCCACCCGCCTTTTGCGCATACAGCCAGTTGAACAGCGCCGTGCGGACGTTGCCGATGTGAATATGGCCCGTGGGCGAAGGAGCGAAGCGGACGGTCGGTGTCATGGTCTTGCCGGGTCTTTTCTGGCCAGGGTGTCAGGTCGCATCGCGAAAGCGGTTGGTGATCGGATAGCGGCGGTCGCGGCCAAAATTGCGGGCCGTCACCTTGACCCCCGGGGCCGCCTGACGGCGCTTGTACTCCGCCACGTAGAGAAGGTTCTCGATGCGATGGATCTCCTGGCGGTCGTGGCCGCGCGCGGCGATCTCGTCGACGCTCATCTCGCGCTCCACCAGGCATTCAAGCATGTCATCGAGGACATCATAGGGCGGCAGGGAATCCTGATCCTTCTGATCCTCCCGCAGCTCCGCGGTCGGCGCCTTGGTGATGATCCGCGACGGGATCACCTCGCCCTTCGGCCCGCGCGCGTCCAGCGGCCAGTGTTCGTTGCGCCACCTGGCCAACCGGTAGACTTCTGTCTTGTAGAGGTCCTTGATCGGGTTGAAGCCGCCGTTCATGTCGCCGTACAGCGTGGCGTAGCCGACCGACATCTCCGACTTGTTGCCGGTGGTCACCAGCATCGGCCCGAACTTGTTGGAAATCGCCATCAACAACAGGCCGCGCGCGCGCGCCTGGATATTCTCTTCCGTCACATTCGGCGCTTCGCCATGGAACACGGGCTTGAGGGTTTCCAGCGCGCCCTCGACCGTGGCCTCGATCGGCACGACGTCGTAACGCACGCCGAGAAGCCGCGTGCATTCGGCCGCGTCCTCAAGGCTTTCGCTGCCGGTGAAGCGGTAGGGCAGCATCACACAATGCACCTTGTCGGCGCCCAGCGCGTCCACCGCCATGGCGGCGCAGACCGCGGAGTCGATACCACCCGACATCCCCAGAACCACACCTGGGAACCCGTTCTTGGTCACATAGTCGCGCAGCCCCATGACACAGGCGCGCCAGTTGGCTTCCGCCGGTTCGGCAAGCGGTGCGCGGGTATCATCGACACACCGCCAGACGTTGTCGGCGGTGCGCTCGAAGCCGATCACCTCGACCGTCTCCACGAATTGCGGCAGTTGCACCGCGAGGGTACGGTCAGCCTGCAGCACGAAGGAGCCGCCGTCGAAGACGAGCTCGTCCTGGCCGCCGACCTGATTGACGTAGACCATTGGCAGGCCGGTCTCGACGATGCGGGCGACCATCACCTGCAGCCGTTCCTCGGCCTTGTTGCCCCAGAAGGGCGATCCGTTGGGCACCACCAGTATCTCGGCGCCGGTCTCCTCGAGACACTCGGCGATTTCCTCGACCCACATGTCCTCGCAGATCGGCACGCCCAGGCGCACGCCGCGAAACGACACGGGGCCGGGCAGCGGTCCGGGCTCGAAGACCCGCTTTTCGTCAAACACGCCGTAGTTGGGCAGTTCCACCTTGGTACGCACGGCGGCGACCTTGCCCTCGTCCAGCAGGCAAACGGCGTTGTAGAGCTTGCCGTCGATCCGCCATGGCGTGCCAAGCAGCATGGCCGGACCGCCATCGGCCGTCTCCGCCGCCAGCGCCTCGACGGCCTCGCGGCAGGCCTCGACGAACGCCGGCTTCAGCACAAGGTCCTCGGGCGGATAGCCTGCGATGAACAGCTCGGGGAAAACGACAAGATCGGCGCCGCCGCGTGCGGCCTGAGCACGGCCTTCGCGCGCCTTTTCCGCGTTGCCGGCGATATCACCCAGCGTCGGATTGAGCTGGGCTATGGCGAGGCGAAAACGGTCGGCTATCGGGTGGGTCATGGTCTGGCGTCCGGCGCAATCGATCCCAACGGCGCGTTGCCGCCATCGGGCAATTCGATCCGAAGGAGTGTTTGGATATCAGCGTGAACGGCGAAGCGGAAGGCTCCCTGCGCCGAAGGGCTACCACTAGAGCATTCGGCGCGCGAGGGGAAGGCAACAGGTTGCAACGGATGTCTCGTCGGACACCGAAGATCGAACGCAGGGGCGGCCGCACCCTGAAGGCGCGCAACGCTCCCCCGGCAGCCTTCGGGATGTCAGTACAAGGTGCCGGTCTGCGGCATCGGCTTGGCCATGACCGCGGCGATTCTCGCAAGCGTCTTGGCATCCGGTTCGGCACCGCGCGGCATCGGTCCGAAGTAGCCCGGCACCCGCACAAAAGGCCTGGTTTCCGTGACGATCCGCTCGATACGCTGATACAGCAGTGCGGGTGAGAGCGGCTTGGACAGAAACTCGTTGGCTCCCAGGCGCGCGGCCTTCACCACGTAGGCGCGCTTGGTGAAGGACGTCAGCATGATCACCGGCGTGGTCGCGATCGCCTGATCCTTGCTTTTCCGCAGGCGCTTGATGAAATCGGCGCCATTGACCGGCGCCATGACCCAATCGCAGATCACGATATCCGGCCGATGCTTGAGCACGCGCTCCATGCCGATGCGGTCATCGTCGGCCAGATGCACCTCACCGCAGCCGAGCCCCTGCAACAGCGCACGCATCAGCGATCGCGAGAACAGGTTGTCGTCAATTACCAGGACCGAAATTTTACTTAAGGATATGCCCGCGCCCACAAACACGCTCCAACGCCCCCGACGGATAGCGCACATATGTCATGGCAATATTACGTAAGCGTTAAACTTTCTACGAACACACCCAGTATTAGTTAAATGAACATTTGAACCAATTCGAAAACCCCAGCCTCCTTTGCCACTGCGCATCCGCATCAATACTCAAAAGATTCTGAAGAACCGCGCGCGTAGATTCAAATAATAATTTTAAACAATAGGAATACTGCATAGGGAGACGTCGGAAACGCGGGCGGACCGCAC
>JBFHII010000375.1:0-3647 GCA_041596535.1 Breoghania sp.
AATCGCGGCCATCGGCTCGAAGGCGTTTTCCAGACCCCACACGCGGGCGGTGGCCGGCATGAACTGGGCGATGCCTTCCGCGCCCATCGGGCTGATGGCGTTGGGATCGAAGCGGCTTTCCGTCCAGATCAGCCGCGCCAGAAATCCCGGCGGCAGGTCATGCGCCTGCGCTTCACGCTCGATCCGCGCGCAGACATCGGCGACGAAGGCCGGCTCATCCGTGACCACATGCAGCGGCCCGCGCCTGCGCGGCGCATCGGCCGCATCCGGCGCCACGGCTTGCGCCTCCTGCGAAGCGGACGGGACGAAGGCGGGCGGCGGCAGAAGCTCTTCCGCGCGGCAGGGAACCGCCAGCAGGGCCAGCCCCGCGCCAATCCCGATCCAATGATGCAACCGGCACGTCATTCGCCGATCCTCACCCGTTCAATGCGCTCCACAGACGCAATAACCATGGGCAGGATAACGGGAATCGGATGTCCACGGAAACGGAAATCCGGCGCGGCAGCTACGCCGCGGACCGCCTCAGCCCGCGACCGCGGGCGCCTGCAACAGGGTTTCGGCCGCGCTCCACAGCAGCCGGGCCGCCGCCAGCAGCAGGATGCCGTTGAGGATCGGCTTGAAATAGACCGAGCCCATGCGCACCAGCACCTGCTTACCGAGATAGGTGCCGACAAAACCGCTGACGGTCATCGCCAGCACCAGCGGCAGATAGGAGGCAAAGGCGAACCCGAGCACGCCGAAGGCGATGACCTTGAGCAGATGCTGCAGGGTCATCAACGCCGAATGGGTCGCCACCTGGTCGATCGGCTCAAGCTGCAGGGTCTTGACCATGGCGGCGATGAAACTACCGGTGGCGCCAAACAGCATAGTCAGGAAGCTGGAAATGATACCGCCGGCGAACAGGTGTTTTCCGCCGATGCGCGGGAAGCGGCCAAACACCGACCACATGATGAAGACCGCAAGGCCCAGTTGCACCGCCCAGGGCGGAAACTGCACGAACAGCATGCCCCCCAGGGCGACGCCCAGCAGGCTGCCCAGCGCAAACGGCAATAGCGTCGAGCGCTTGACATGATCGAGCATCAGCAGCGTGCGCCCGGCGTTGGAGCCGATCTGCACGGCGCCATGCACCGGAATCAGTGCCGCCGGCGGCAGCAGCACCGCCAGCACGGCGATTAGCATCATGCCGCCACCGATGCCGAAGGCGGCGGTGACGAACGAGGTGACCAGACTGGCCAGGATCATCACCCAAGCCGCCCAGGCGGCCACCCCCTCGGGCAGCATCAGCCAATCCATCATCGAGTCCGTCCCCAGCCATCCGAAGCAACGCGGCCGCGCCGGCAATGCGGCGCAGCCCGAGTTCGGATCCAACGCGAATCCAAGTACCCGGATAGCGCCTTGATTGCCGCCGGACAAGCGTTTGGCGCGTTCGTTTCGGAATGCCGGAAGAGGCTGCGCCTCACCGCACCAGGATGTTGCGGAACTGCCAGGGATCGGTTTCGTCGATATCCTCCGGAAAGAAGCCGGGGCGATCGTCGAGCGGCGTCCAGTCGGTGTAGTAGCCCTTCACAGGCCCCAGATACGGCATCTGGATTTCCAGGCAGCGGCGGAAGTCCATCTCGTCGGTCTCGACGATGCCGGCGTCCGGGTTCTCCAGCGCCCACACCATGCCGGCGAGCACGGCGGACGTCACCTGCAGGCCGGTGGCGTTCTGGTCGGGCGCCAGCTCACGGGCATCATGGATGGAGAGCTGCGAGCCGTACCAGTAGGCGTTCCTGGCGTGGCCATAGAGCAGCACGCCGAGTTCGTCGATGCCGTCGATGATCTCGCTTTCCTCCAGCAGATGGAATTCCGGCTGGATCTTGCCGGCGCTGCCGAACAGTTCGTGCAGCGACAGCACCGCGCCGTTGCACGGGTGATAAGCGTAATGGCAGGTCGGCCGGAAGACCGCCTCACCGTCCTGCTTCACGGTGTAATAGTCGGCGATCGAGATCGCCTCGTTGTGGGTGACCAGGAAGCCGTATTGCGCGCCCGGCGTCGGACACCAGGTGCGCACCCGCGTGTTGGCGCCGGGTTGCTCGAGATAGATCCCCGCCTTGCAGCCGGCGTCGTGACCGTGGGCGTTCTTCGGCGTCCAGGTCTCGTGCGTCCCCCAGCCCAGCTCCGCCGGCTGGAAGCCTTCGGACAGGAAACCCTCCACCGACCAGGTGTTCCAGAAGACGTCGAGGGGCTTCGGCTTGTCGGAGATCTGCGTGTCGCGCTCGGCGATATGCACGCCCTTGACCCCGAGTTTCTGCATCAGCGCCGCCCAGTCCTCACGCGTCCGGGGATCGCCCGCGTCCGCACCGGTATCGCGCGCAATGTCGAGAAGCGCCTGCTTGACGAACCAAGAGACCATGCCGGGGTTGGCGCCGCAGCAGGACACCGCGGTGGTGCCGCCGGGGTTGGCCTTCTTCTCACGGCGCACGGTCTCGCGCAGCGCGTAGTTGGTGCGCGCCTCCATGCCGGCGTCCTTGTCGAAATAGAAGCCCGGCCACGGCTCCACGACGGTATCGATATAGAGCACGCCGAGTTCCCGGCAGAGCTTCATGATGTCGAGCGAGGAGGTATCGACGGACAGGTTGACGCAGAACCCCTGCCCCTCGCCTTCTGTCAGCAGCGGCGTCAGCACCGCGCGATAGTTCTCCGGCGTCAGCCCCACATTCTCGAACGCGTAGCCTTTTGCGGCGACAGCCGCGCCTTCGCTCTCCAGCGGATCGATGACCGTGAGGCGCGTCCTGTCGAACCGGAAGTGGCGCTCGATCAGCGGCAGCGTTCCCTTGCCGATGGAACCGAAGCCGATCATGACGATCGGTCCGGAAATGGCGCCATGCAGCGGCCAGTCGGCGGTTGCGCCGGTCTTGGAAGTGGTGCTCGTCACGATGAAATCCTTTCGGTGGCCCGCCTCGTCACAACGGCGTGTGGCCTGTCCTTTCTAGATGGGAGGCCCGCGCGGCGGGGGTGCCGCGCGGGGCCAAACCTGACATCACGCGTCGAGGCGCAGTTTCGGACGGCCCCAGGGGCCACGCCTGTTGTCGCCGCGCATCGGGTCGGCCGCACCATCGGCGCACAACAGTCCGTGGGCGTTGCTCAACGCACCGGCGACCAGTTCGGTTGCCAGCAGCCTTGCGCGATCCACCGGACCAGGCAAGTCCAGCCCCCGCGCCAGCTCGGCCGAAAAGCCGAACCGGGCGTAATATTCGGCGTCGCCCACCAGGATGACGGCCTGATGGCCGGCCATGGCGGCACGGTTGAGGCCGGCGCGCATCAGCTTGGCGCCGAGACCGCACCCCTGATGGTCCTGCGACACTGCGAGCGGGCCGAGCAGCAACGCCCGGCACCCGTTGACGGTCACATGCCACAGCCGCACGGTGCCGATCAGCGCGCCATTGCCGCTGTCGGTCGCACTCAGCGCGATTGCCGGCAGGCGGCCTTCACGCAACCGCTCGCAGGTCTTGGTGAAACGCTCCGGCCCGAAGGCCGCATCGAGCAGGCTCTCGCGTGCGCCGTGATGCCACAGCGCTTCGTCGGCAATGTCGATCATCGAAGCCCGCCTCAGATCACGTAGGACGTCAGCGGCGCGAAACCGTTGAACCCGTTCGTGGAATAGG
>JBFHII010000376.1:0-3641 GCA_041596535.1 Breoghania sp.
GACCGCTTCATCGCCAGCCCGCCGCCCGCCTCCACCCTGATGATCGTCTCCGGCTTCGCGCGCGAGGAGTTCCTGGTCGAGATCGAGGTGATGGCGGCGAAGGAGGGGTAAGGACGCAAGACCGCGTCACCCCGACCGCCCACGCATACGTCACGAAAACAGATCTTCGACGCTGCGCGCGCCGTGCACCACGCGGAGGATGATCAGTTGCGTCTCGTCGAACAGGTAATAGATGGCATAACCGCGATAAAGCTGGACCCGCAGGCCAGGCGCCAGAAAATCTCGTCTGGCGCCAATATTCGGAGCGACGCACAAGGGCTCGAAGCGCGTCGTGATCTGGCGCAGAAAACTGTCCGCGGCATCCGGCGAGTCCCGCGCGATATAGGACCAGATATCCCGCAAATCGCGCTCCGCCTGATCCGTTACCCTGAGAGTGAGCTTTCCCGCAATCGCGCCCTCGCCTGTTGGATGATCTTCTCAGCATCGAAGTCGTGAACCCTGCCGGCCGCGACGTCCGCCATTCCCTCATCGATCAGCGCCTGCATGGCGGCGATCTTCTCAAGGCGCTCCTGGTCGCGGCGGATCAGGTCGCGCACATAGTCGCTGGCATTGGCGTAGCGGCCGGTGCCGGCCTGCTCCTCGACCCAGGCCTTCATCGCATCGGGCAGGGATACATTCATCGTCGCCATGAGCTTTCACCGCTGTGTTGATGGCAAAGTTTGCCAATTTTTGCCGGCCTTGTCGAGATTTCCGGTTTGCGGGCGCTGCAACGCTGTGGCACGCCGCGTGCAAGCCTCTTGCGCAATCGCCAAAGCTCTCTGACAATGCGGCGTGGCCGCCGCCCATGCGTGACGCCGCCCAACATCCGTGACTTTCACGGAAAACACGCCCTCAGCCCCTGCGCGGAACTCGGGCGACCGGTCAATTTCCCCGGCCGCTATCCAAGCCTGCAGGTCCAGTGACAAGGACCACCTCATGCGCCCCTCCTCCCGTCTGTGGATCAAGAACCCCATCGCCATCCTGGCCGATGGCGCCGAGAATGGCGTCGTCGTCGAGGACGGCGTGATCGTCGAGCTGGTCGGCGCGGGCCGGCAGCCGATGCAGCCCGTCGACCGGACCTTCGACGCCTCCTCGCACGTGATCATTCCGGGACTGGTGAACACCCACCACCACTTCTTCCAGACGATGACCCGCGCGCATCCGCAGGCGATCAACAAGGAGCTGTTTCCCTGGCTGCAGTCGCTCTATCCGATCTGGGCGAAGAACGTCACGCCGGAGAGTTTTCGGCTCGGTACCCGGCTGGCGCTGACCGAACTGCTGATGTCCGGCTGCACAACGGCCGCCGACCACCATTACCTGTTCCCGGCGGGGCTCGAGGGAGCCATGGACATCCAGGTGGAGGAGGCCCAGCGGCTGGGCATCCGCATGACGGTGTCGCGCGGCTCGATGAACCTCAGCCAGAAGGACGGCGGCCTGCCGCCCGACGCCGTGGTGCAGGACGAGGACACGATCCTGGCCGACTGCGAACGGGTGCTGCAGAAGTACCATGACCCGTCGGACGGCGCCTTCATCCAGGTGGCGCTGAGCCCCTGCGCGCCCTTCACGGTAACCAAGAACCTGATGCGCCAGAGCGTCGGGCTGGCGGAGAAATACGACTGCCGGCTGCACACCCACCTGGGCGAGACGCTCGACGAGGACGATTACTGCGAGCACCACTTCCAGTGCCGCCCCGTCGACTATCTGGAGGAATGCGGCTGGCTCAACGACCGCGTGTGGCTGGCGCACGGCATCCATTTCAACGACGACGAGATCAAGAAGCTCGGCCACCATTGCGTCGGCGTCTGCCATTGCCCGACATCCAACATGGTGCTGGCCTCGGGTCAGTGCCGCACCAAGGAGCTGGAGGCGGCCGGCGCACCCGTGGGGCTCGGCGTCGACGGTTCGGCGTCGAACGACAATTCCAACCTGATGGAAGGCGTGCGCCACGCGCTGATGATCAACCGGCTGACCTATGACGCGGCGTCGGTGACCCATTTCGACGCCTTCCGCTGGGCCACCGAGGGCTCGGCCCGATGCCTCGGCCGCAAAGACATCGGCGCGATCCGCGTCGGCATGCAGGCCGACATGGCGTTCTACCGGCTCGATGATCTGCGGTTCTCCGGCGGCGGCGACCCGCTGGCAACGCTGGTGCTGTGCGGCGCGCATGAGGCCGACCGGGTGATGATCGCCGGCGACTGGAAGGTCGAGGACTGCCTGCCGACCCACATGGACGTCGGCAAGCTGCGCGCCGAGCACGGCGCCGCGGCCAAGAAGTTCCTCGAGGCGCTATAGGGGGCCTCGCCCAAGAAGCCCTCACCCCAGCCCTCTCCCCGACTGGGAGAGGGTGCGGATCCGGCGGGCTTCGGCGGGTGGCGAACGCCAGCGGATGCGGTTGGCCGTATTTGCGCGCCGGGCTCCTCAGGGTGAGGCTGCATGTGGAGCAGGCAACGGGAGAGCCGTGTCCGCCGCCATTCTGTTTTACAGAATGCGATTTTCAGTATAGACTGCGCCGATGATTGGCAGCTTCGCCGACCGTGACACGGAAAGGCTGTTCGATGATGACGATGTCCGGCGGTTCCGGGCAATCGAGCGGCCGGCACGGCGCAAGCTTCATCTTCTGAATGCGGCGAAGGACCTGAACGATCTGCGTGTCCCGCCGGGCAACCGGCTGGAAGCCCTGCGCGGCGACCGCGCCGGCCAGCACAGCATCCGCATCAACGACCGGTGGCGGATCTGTTTTCGCTGGCGCAACGGCGCGGCATGGGACGTCGCGATCGTCGACTATCACTGAGACACGGGACAATGACCGAAAAACTCGACCCCATCCCGCCCGGCGAGATCCTGCTGGAGGAATTTCTGAAGCCGCTGGGCGTCAGCCAGAACCGGCTGTCGCGCGACATCGATATTCCGGTGAGCCGGGTGTCCGACATCGTGCACGGCAAGCGCGGCATCACCGCAGACACGGCGCTCCGGCTCGCCGCCTATTTCAGCACCAGCGCGGACATGTGGATGGCGCTGCAGGCGGATTACGATCTCAGGCTCGCCCGCGCCACCACCTGGCCCGACATCAAGCCGCGCATCCGGTCGCTCACCGCGGATTGATCGACGGCATTTGAAGGCAGGTCGCCCCTTCGAGACGCCCGGCATGCGCCGGGCTCCTCAGGGTGACGTCGTGTGTGGAGCGGCATCGGGACGACACGGCTTCGATAAGCCCTCTCCATGGACGCAAGACTCGCATCCCCGAAAACGTCATGCCGAGGAGCGGGCGCAGTCCGCGTCTCGAAGCATCGGCCAAGCCCTTCGCACCGGCGGCCGGTCGCCTGCCGCCCGCTAGCAGCCCGTGCCCCCCGCCTGGTGGCGCAGGATGCTGGCGACGATCAGGAAGCCGAAGCCGGCGATCAGCAGCAGGTAGCCGAAGGCGGCGGTGAAGCGGGCGCCCTCAAAATTGCCGAGGCGCTCGTCGAGCGCCAGCAGGCGCAGGCGCATCTGCGTCACCTGGGGATTGGGCGCACTGGGCGACGCCGCCAGGGCAGTCTCATCCCCAATCTCACCCGCAGTCTCATCCCTAGGCGCATCGGCGGGCGGCTCGCTCGCCGCCTGCC
>JBFHII010000377.1:0-3640 GCA_041596535.1 Breoghania sp.
CGGAATGCGCAGGACCTGACCGGGATAGATCTTGTCCGGATCCGACAGCATCGGCTTGTTGGCTTCGAAGATCACCGGATATTTCGATCCGTTGCCATATTCCTTCTCGGCGACAGCCCACAGCGTGTCGCCCTTGGCGACGGTGTGGAACCGCGGCGCGGCGGGTGCGTCGGCTTGCTTCACCTGCACCTCTTCCGCCTGCACCTTGGAGATCCCGAGGGTGTTGCCGACCGCCAGAACGGCCTTCTCGAACACCGACTGATCCGCCACCTCGCCCTTGATCGTCGCGGTATCGCCCTCAACGGTCACTTCCAGCGCCTCGGTGCCCAGTTTGTGGCTGTCGAGTTCCGCCTTGAGCGCATCGGAATGCTTCTCCGCGCTTTCGGGTTCATCACCGCCAAAAAGCGACTTGCCCGCATCCGAGATAAAACTGAAAAAACCCATGTTCCGTCACTCGCTCTATGGAATCCGAAAATATCACCCGGGCAGTTTGCTGGCCCCTTGCCGGAACTTCAACATGCAAAATGGGCGAAGGCGCCGGGCAGGTATCTACATGGCGGCCGCGGAGCGCGCCGCCTGGTCGTAGTGCCCGGAGACCGAGCGCAGAAGCGCCGCGAGACGCGACAATTCCGTCTCGTCCAGACCCAGCGTGCGCACCGGTTCCACCAGCAGCGCCTCGCGGATGCGCCGGTATTCCATGCAGGCCGCTTCGCCGGCCGCGGTGATGGTCGCGGTCTTCTCCTTGCCGCGCTTGCCGGTTGAAATCAGCCCGCCCTTCTCCAGTTTCCTCAGGGCGTAGGTGACGGTGTGCGTGTCCTCGATGTTGAGAACCAGGCAGATGTCGGCCAGCGTCTTGGGCCGCCCCCGGTGGTTGACCGAATGCAGCACCTGAACGTCGAGCGGCGCCAGACCGGGCACCCCGGCGGCCGTCATGCAGCGCACCATCCAGCGCTCGTAGGCATTGACCATCATGGTCACCGCGAATTCCACCTCCGACAGCGCCGGCAGCGCACCCGAGGCCAGATGCGCGGACGAGACCACCGGTCCGATGCCGGCCGCTTTCGGTGTGTCATTCGATGACATGATGGTTCCTCCCCAACCAGAGCGCAGACCAGGCTGCTTCACCACGCTCAACAATCGATGTCGTCCCGGGCGCGCCTGGCGAGACCCGGGGCGACATTCGGCAAACGTGCACGTCCCGCCGCCGCTAGTGCGACATCATCGTCTGCGGCAGCCACAGCGCCAGACCCGGCACCGCGACGATCAGCCCGACGGCGACGATCATCAGCAGGAAGAAGGGCAAGGCCATGCGCGCCACCGTGAAGATGTTGCGGCCCGTCATGCCCTGCAGCACGAACAGATTGAAGCCGACCGGCGGCGTGATCTGGCTCATCTCGACGACCAGCACCAGATAGATGCCGAACCAGATCAGGTCGAGGCCCGCCTGCTCGACCATCGGCAGGATCACGGAGGTGGTCAGCACCACCACCGAGATGCCGTCGAGAAAGCAGCCCAGAATGATGAAGAACACCGTCAGTGCGGCCAGCAGTTCGATCGGGCTCAGGCCGAGCGAGCCGATCCATCCGGCCAGCTCGCGCGGGATGCCGGTGTAGCCCATGGCGACCGTCATGAAGGCGGCGCCCGCCAGAATGAAGGCGATCATGCAGGAGGTGCGGGTCGCGCCCATCAATGCGTCGACGAAGTTCGGCCGCGTCAGCGTGCCCGACGACCACGACAGCAGCAGCGAGAGCACCACGCCGATGGCGGCGGCCTCGGTCGGAGAGGCGAGCCCGGCGTAGATGGATCCGATGACGCCGGCGATCAGCGCGATCACCGGAAACAGCCGGCGCGTCGCCTTGATCCGCTCGATGACCGGCACCGGCGGCTCCTTGTCGGGCATTTTCGAGGGGTTCAGCAGCGCCCAGAGCGCGACATAGCCCATGAACAGCACGCACAGCATGGCGCCGGGCAGGACGCCGGCGATGAACAGCCGGGCAATCGACTGTTCGGTGGCCGCGCCATAGACGATGAGGATGATCGACGGCGGGATCAGCAGGCCGAGCGTGCCGGAGCCGGCCAGCGTGCCGATCGCCATCTTCTCGTCGTAGCCGCGCCGGACCAGTTCGGGCAGCGACATCTTGCCGATGGTCGCGGTGGTGGCCGCGGAAGACCCGGAGACGGCGGCGAAGATGCCGCAGCCAAGAATGTTCACGTGCAACAGCCGGCCCGGCAGATTGCGCATCCACGGCGCGAGGCCCGCGAACATGTCTTCCGACAGCCGCGAGCGGAACAGGATCTCGCCCATCCAGATGAACATCGGCAGCGCGGTGAGATCCCAGGAATTGGAGGCACCCCAGACGGTGGTGGCCAGCACGGCGCCGGTGGGCGCGGAGACGAGCAGCACCATGGCGGCGAGCGCGACGCCGAACAGCGCGACGCCGACCCACAGGCCGGTGGCCAGGGCTGCCAGCATGCCGAGGCCGAGAAACAGGGCGATCATCGACAGGTCCATCACTCGGCTCCTTCGATGGAACGGTCGGCCTCGGCCAGCACGTAACTCGGGTCGCGCCCGCTCAGCGCCACGACGAGATCGTCGAGCAGCGAGACGGCGAAGACGACGATGCCGAGCGTCATCACCGCCTGCGGGATGAACAGCGGCACCGGCACGATGCCGAAGGAGACTTCATCGTAGACGTAGCTGTCGTAGCTCATCCATCCGGCGTGCCAGGCGAAGTAGCAGACCAGCGCCGAGGCGGCCGCCAGCACCCAGACCTCCAGAACCCGTCCGACACTCCGGGGCACATGCTGCAACAGGATGGACACCCGGATGTGGGCCGCGTGGCGCAGCGTCGAGGCCAGCGCCAGGAACGAGGCCCCGACCAGCAGGAAGCCGGCGATCTCTGCCAGCGAGGGCACCAGAAGCCCCAGCGGATCGAGTCCGATCATGCCGCGGGCCCCGTCGATCAGCCGGCAGCCGACTTGGGCGACGACCATCAGGGCAATGGATACAAGGCAGGCGGCGGCCAGTCCGGCGGCCAGCCGGTAGAGTCCGTCGAGAGCTGCGCGCATGGCATGGGTCCGATCTGCGGCAAGGGTCGGGGATGCGCGGGTCCGCATGCTGCGGCCCCGAACCGAAAAAAGGGGCCGGTCAAGCGACCGGCCCCGATTGTCTCTACTGCTTGGAGTAGGCCTCGACAACGGCCTTGCCGTCATCCCCGGCGCTGGCTTCCCACTCGGAAACCATCGTCGCGCCAATGCTCTTCATGGCGTCCTGAAGCTCGGCGGACGGCTCCATCACCTTGATGCCATTGTCCGACAGGACCTTGGTCTTCTCGGCGGTTTCCGTCTTGGATGCGTCCCAGCCGCGGGTCTCGGCGGTCGCCGCCGCTTCCAGGACGGCCGCCTTCTCGGCGTCGGAAAGACCGTCGAACGCGGCCTTGTTGACGATCACCATGTTCTTCGGCAGCCAGGCCTGGGTGTCGTAATAGTGGGTCAAGAAGTCCCAGGCCTTGGAGTTGGCGCCGGTCGACGGCGAGGTGATCATCGCCTCGACGCGGCCGGTGGAGAAGGCGGTCGGCAGATCCGGCACTTCCACCTGGGTCGGCACGGCGCCGGCCAGCTGGGCCAGACGCTCGGTGGC
>JBFHII010000378.1:0-3639 GCA_041596535.1 Breoghania sp.
ACAGGCTGCGCGGGCCCAACGTGCTGGCGACGCCGACGCCGCCACACCGGTTTTCCGCCCGCAGGCTCGAGGAATGCCGCGCCGCACCGCCAGCCGACATCGCAGCCCTGCCCGCGCCGCGGGTCGCGGTGCTGGTCGGCGGCGACAGCCGGCACCACACCTTCACGGCCCGGGACATCGATACCCTTTCCGGCAATCTCCAGAGCCTCGCCGCGGCGGGCGCCCACCTGATGATCACCACGTCCCGGCGCACGCCCGAGGCGCTTGCCGGCGCCGTGCGCGCGATTGCCGCCGCCGGCGACCATGTCCTGTGGGACGGAACCGGCGCCAATCCGCTCGCCGACTTTCTTGCCCACGCGGATGCGGTCGTGGTGACGGCCGATTCAACCAACATGGTCGGCGAGGCGGCCGTCACCGGCAAACCGGTGCTGGTATTCGAACCAAGCGGCGGTCACGCCAAAATTCGGCTATTTCTCAAAAAAATGTCAGAGTTGGGGATCATACGCCCCTTTGCCGGACGCCTTGAAACCTATAGGTACGAGCCACTAGATTCCACGCACACGATCGCAGCCGCGATCCTCGACGCCTACCGCCGCAAGGCGGATGCGCAAGAGTGACCATTCAGACCCCGTTGGCCGCAAGCGCGGGCAGCGCCAAGCCTGGGCAAGACGCCATGACGACGCATCACAGCAAGCTTCTCATCATCGGATCGGGGCCCGCGGGTTACACTGCGGCCATCTACGGCGCGCGCGCACTGCTCGAACCGACACTGGTGTGCGGCATCCAGCCGGGTGGTCAGCTGACGATCACCACCGATGTGGAGAACTATCCCGGCTTCGCCGATCCCATCCAGGGACCGTGGCTGATGGAGCAGATGCAGAAGCAGGCCGAGAATGTCGGCACCAAGATGGTCTATGACACCATCGTGGAAGCCGATGTGACCGCCAAGCCAATCCGGCTCATCGGCGACAGCGGCGACGTCTACACCGCCGATTCCCTGGTCATCGCCACCGGCGCCCAGGCCAAGTGGCTGGGGATCGAAAGCGAGGAAACCTTCAAGGGCTTCGGCGTTTCCGCCTGCGCCACCTGCGACGGATTTTTCTATCGCGGCAAGAAGGTCATCGTCGTCGGCGGCGGCAACACGGCCGTCGAGGAAGCGCTCTATCTCGCCAATCTGGCGGAAAGCGTCACGCTGGTGCACCGCCGCGGCGAATTGCGTTCCGAAAAAATCCTGCAGAACCGGCTGTTCGCCAATCCGAAGATCAGCGTGATCTGGGACAGCGCGCTCGAGGAAGTGCTTGGCGGCGGCCAGCCGCTGGGCGTCACCGGCGCGCGGCTGAAGAACGTCAAGACCGGCGCCACCACCGACGTGGACGCCGATGGCATCTTCATCGCCATCGGCCACGCGCCGGCGGTCGAACTGTTCAAGGATCAGGTCAAGTTGAAGCCGTCGGGCTACATCTGGACCGAAGGCGACTCGACCCGCACCTCAGTACCGGGCGTCTTCGCCGCGGGCGATGTCACTGACGAGATCTACCGCCAGGCGGTCACGGCCGCCGGAATGGGCTGCATGGCGGCCCTGGAAGCGGAAAAATACGTGGCGGCTCTGGAAACCGTCTCCGAAGAAGCAGCCGAGTAACGGATTCTCTTGTTGCTGCCGCCCCAGGCGGACAGCTCCTTGCGCAGGCGCGCCAACCAATCGGGGACTGGGGATGGACTGGGATAAACTCCGCATCTTTCATGCGGCCGCGCAGGCGGGCAGCTTCACCCATGCCGGCGACACGCTGCACATGAGCCAATCCGCCGTCAGCCGGCAGGTGTCGGCGCTGGAACAGGAGATCGGCGTCTCGCTGTTCTACAGGCACGCGCGCGGCCTGCTGCTGACCGAACAGGGCGAATTGCTCTACCGCACGGCGCAGGACGTGCTGCGCAAGCTGGAGGCCGTGCAGGCACGGCTGACCGACAGCAAGGAGAAGCCCTCCGGCCTGCTGCGGGTGACGACCACCGTCGGCCTGGGGTCCACATGGCTCACCTCGCGGCTGAACGAATTCGTCGAGCTGTATCCGGATGTCGAACTGCAGCTCATCCTCACCGACGACGAGCTGGATCTGGCCATGCGCGAGGCCGACGTGGCCATCCGCCTCAGGCAGCCCGTGCAGCCGGACCTGATCCAGCGCAAGCTGTTCACGGTGCATTTCCACCTCTACGCCTCTCCCGCCTATCTCAAGCGCTTCGGCAGCCCCGCGACCGTCGACGATCTGGACAACGACAACCACCGCATCGTCATGTTCGGGGAACCCGCGCCGGCCTATCTGCGCGAGATGAACTGGCTGGAGACCGCCGGAATGCCGGAAGGCCAGAGGCGGCGGACCGCGCTGCGCGTCAACAACGTGGTTGCGATCAAGCGCGCGATTCAGCGCGGCATCGGCATCGGCATCCTGCCGGACTACCTGATCGAGGCCGACTCAGGGCTGGTGCAGCTGATTCCCGAGGCCGAGGCGCCGAGTTTCGACACCTATTTCGTCTACCCCGCGGAGCTCCGCAACACCGCCCGCATCACCGCGTTCAGGGACTTTCTGCTGTCGAACGCCGAGCGTTGGACGTACTGACGCCGCGGCCTGCTAGCGCGCCTCCAGGGCGGCAGCCACATATGCGAAAATCGCATGGCAGCATTGCATCCGGATTGCTTGCGTTGCAGGCATTGGCTGCGCATATAAGCGCCAGCTGATGGCTTGGTTGTTTGCAATCTCCTCCCGGCAAACAACGATGCAGCCAGCTGTTCCCTCTGGAAGGTATTGTACCGCAAGCATTTGCGGTCAGAACTGCCGGGCTCTTCGGAGCCCGGCTTCTTTTTTGCCTGAACGCACAAATTGATGAATAATTAGGCAAGCCCGCCCTTTGGGCGAAGCGCCTGACAGAATGTCGCAGCCATGCACCGGCGACATACCGCTGCCGGCCGGCCGCCTGACGCTTCAGACAGCCTGACGCTCCAACCCGCCACCTCACATATAGAGCTTTTCACCCTCGAGGCCGGTGTACAGTCCCGCCACCTGCTCGGCATAGCCGTTGAACAGTTGCGTCGGCACTTTTTCGTCGGTCCCCAGAACGCGCTCGCTCGCCTGGCTCCAGCGCGGATGCGGCACCTCCGGGTTCACGTTGGCCCAGAATCCGTATTCGCTCGGTCCGAGCGCTTCCCAGAAGCTCTTCGGGCGCACATCGGTGAAGGTAAAGCGCACGATCGACTTGATGGACTTGAAGCCATACTTCCACGGCAGGGCGAGACGCAACGGCGCGCCGAACTGCTTGGCGAGCGGCTTGCCGTAGGCGCCGGTGACGAGAAACGCCAGATCATTGGTCGCCTCCGCCAGGGTGACCGCCTCCATATAGGGCCACGGATTCCACGACTGGCGCTGACCGGAAGCCACGTCGGGATTGAAGAAGGTTTCCATGGCCAGGTATTTCGCGCCGGCCTTGGGACTTGCGATGCGCACCAGATCCGCCAGCGCGAAACCGGTCCACGGAATGGCCATCGCCCAGGCCTCGACGCAGCGGTGCCGGTAGAGCCGCTCCTCGAGCGCCACCCTTGCCAGAAGCTCGTCGATGCCGATGGTCATCTCCTCGTCGACCATGCCGTCGATG
>JBFHII010000379.1:0-3636 GCA_041596535.1 Breoghania sp.
CCGATGAAAAGGTGCTCAAGAGCGCCTATCGCAAGCTGGCGATGAAATTTCAACCCGATCGCAAACCAGACGATGCCGCCGCGGAGGCGCAGTTCAAGCAGATCAGCGAAGCCTACGACGCGCTGAAGGATCCCAACAAGCGCGCCGCCTATGACCGCTTTGGCCATGCCGCCTTCGAAAACGGCGGCGGCGCCGGCCCCGGCGGCTTCTCGGGGGATTTCTCCTCCACCATGTCGGACATTTTCGACGAATTCTTCGGCATGGGCGGCGGTGCCCGGCGCGGTGGCAGCGGCGGCCGCGAGCGCGGCGCCGATCTGCGCTACAACATGGAGATCGAGCTGGAGGACGCCTTCACCGGAAAGTCGGTGGAGATTGAGGTGCCGACATCGGTCACCTGCGACGGCTGCTCCGGCAGCGGCGCCAAGCCCGGCTCCAGCCCGACGACCTGCGGGACCTGCGGCGGCGCGGGACGCGTGAGGGCCAGCCAGGGCTTCTTCACGTTGGAGCGCACCTGTCCGTCGTGCCAGGGGCGCGGCGAGATCATCGCGGACCCGTGCACCGAATGCGGCGGCACCGGCCGGCGCACCCAGGAGCGCACCTTGTCGGTCAACATCCCGGCGGGTATCGAGGATGGCACCCGCATCCGGCTGGCCGGCGAGGGCGAGGCCGGCGTGCGCGGCGGCCCCTCCGGCGATCTCTATATCTTCCTGTCGATCAGGCCGCATGCCTTCTTCCAGCGCGACGGCGCCGACATCTTCTGCCGAGTGCCGATCTCGATGACCACGGCGGCGCTTGGCGGCCACTTCGAGGTGCCGACGGTCGACGGCGGCAAGACCCGCGTCAACGTTCCCGAGGGCACGCAGGCGGGCAAGCAGTTCCGCCTCAAGGCCAAGGGCATGCCGGTGATGCGCTCCGCGCAGCACGGCGACATGTACATCCAGGTGACGGTGGAAACGCCGAGCAACCTGACAAAGCGGCAACGCGAGATCCTGCGCGAGTTCGAGACCGCTTCCAGCCACGAGAACAATCCCGAGACCACCGGCTTCTTTGCGCGCGTGAAGGACTTCATCGACAATTTCGGCGGCTGACGGCCGGCGGCTGACGGCTGACGGCCGGCGGAAAAGCGAGACTGTGCGGACGCGGAGCGGCCAAAGGCACCGATTGTGTGCGTTCTGAAACCTGCCATTGCTATCGATGGCAACGTCCTGATATCTAGACACCATTATTGTTTCGGATCGCATTGATGAATATGTCGCCGGTTGTTCACGCCAAGAAGTTGTCGTCCAAACTGCTCGACGAGGCGCGTTTTCTCAGGAGTTGGCTCGAAAGTCCTCTCAAGACGGGCGCGGTCAGCCCGTCGGGGCCCGCGCTGTCCAAGCGGATGGCGGGCTTCGCCGAGCCGGAGCGCGACGGTCCGGTGCTCGAGCTGGGACCGGGAACCGGGGTGGTCACCCGCGCGCTGATCGATCGCGGGATCGCGCCGGAACGACTCATCGCGCTGGAATACAACGGCGATTTCTGCACTCTGCTGCAGGAACGCTTTTCCGGTGTCCAGGTTGTCCAGGGGGATGCCTACGATCTGTGCGGCACGTTGCAGGGAACCGAGCCCGGCTCGCTGGCCAGCATCGTCTCCAGCCTGCCGCTGTTCAGCCGCCCCCCGGCGGAGCGCCGCGCGCTGTTGCTGCAGGCGCTCGACCTGCTGGAGCCGGGCGCGCCCTTCATCCAGTTTTCTTACGCGCTGGTGCCGCCGGTGGCCGCCGAGCCCGGGCTCTTCACGCTGCAGGTGTCCAATTGGGTCCTGGCCAATCTGCCGCCGGCCCGGGTGTGGACCTACCGCAAGGTCTGACGCGGACGAAAATGGCGCCCCGAATCCGATCCGGCCCTCAGCGCTGCGCGCGTTCTTGCGGCGCCCGGCGCTTCATGCCGACAATCCGACCGACACTCAGGGAGCGATCTGCATGCGCAATCCGAAAATTCTCGTTTTCGCCGGCTCCAACCGCAGCGGCTCCTTCAATGTCCGCCTGGCGGGCATGGCGATGAAGGAACTGGCGCAGGCCGACGCCGAGGTCACGCGAATCTCGCTGGCCGACTATCCGCTGCCGCTCTACGACGCGGATTTCGAAGCGGCCAAGGGGGTGCCCGACAACGCGGTGGCGCTCAAGCGGCAGTTCCAGGCACACAGCGGCGTGTTCATCGCATCGCCGGAATACAACGCCTCGATCACGCCCCTGCTGAAGAACACGCTTGACTGGATCAGCCGGGTCGCCGAACGGGGCGAGGCGCGCAACGCGGCCTTCAAGAACCGGGTGTTCACCGTCGGGTCCGCAAGCCCCGGGCAGTTCGGCGGCATGCGCGGGCTGATGACCCTGCGCACGGTTCTCGAGGTTGGTCTCGGCGCTCTGGTCCTGCCGGAGCAGGTTTGCGTGCCGAACGCGGGCGATGCCTTTGCGGAAGACGGCAGCCTGCGTGACGAGCGCGTCGCGACCGCATTGCGCAATCAGGCGCGGCGGCTTGTGCGCGAGGCCTCCGCCTATGCGGATGCGCGGACCGGATAGTGCCGGCGGGCGTTTGAAACCTGCGGGGAACCGCATACATATGGCACGAAGCATGACGGGGCCATCCACGAACCACGGTGGGGCGGACCGTCCGGCGACGCAGCAGGACGACAAGGGCCGCGAGGCGCGGCGGGAGCGGACATGAGCGACACGACCCAGGCCGGAGTCTGGCACGGCACGACTATCCTGACGGTGCGCAAGGGCGGCCGCGTGGTGATTGCCGGCGACGGACAGGTTACCCTCGGCCAGACGGTGATCAAGAATTCGGCGCGCAAGGTACGTCCGCTCGGCAAGGGCGACGTGATCGCCGGGTTTGCCGGTGCCACGGCTGACGCCTTCACGCTGTTCGAGCGCCTGGAAGCCCGCCTGGAGCAATATCCCGGACAACTCATGCGCGCCTGCGTCGAGATGGCCAAGGACTGGCGCACCGACCGCTATCTGCGCCGGCTCGAGGCGATGATGATCGTCGCCGACACGAAGCTGTCGCTGGTGCTCACCGGCACGGGCGATGTGCTGGAGCCGGAAGGCGGCGTCATGGGCATCGGCTCGGGCGGCATGTATGCGCTGGCCGCGGCCCGGGCGCTGGTCGACACCGACCACGACGCGGAAGCCGTGGCGCGCAAGGCCATGGAGATCGCCGCGGAGATCTGCGTCTACACCAACACCAACGTGATCGTGGAGAGCCTTGATGATCACGCGTGATCAGCTCGACAGTGCTGTGACCGCGGGCATCCTCAGTGCCGCGCAGGCGGACAGGCTGGTGCTGCACCTGGACCCGGCGACCCCGGCTCACGATCCCGAAGAGGTCCGGTTTGCGCGCGGCTTCCACGACATTTTCATCACCCTGGGCATCGCCATTCTGCTGATCGGCGCCTACCAGGGACTTGCCGGCGTTCTCCCGCGAGGCCTCGCGACCTTCGGGCCCTCGCCGTTCGTCGCCGTGCTCGTCTGGGCGCTCGCCGAAGTCTTCGTCGCCCGCAAGCGGCAACGGTTCGGCCAATGCGAACAACCCCGTGTGCGGCTCGGTCGGCGAGTGATCCGCCGTCGTCCACCCATTGCGGGGATCATCGTCGAGCGTGTC
>JBFHII010000380.1:0-3632 GCA_041596535.1 Breoghania sp.
GACATCGAGATCGTAGAACCGCTTGTTGGCGTCGGCCACCTGCTGGCGCAGGGCCGGCACGCCGAGCATCGGCGGATACTGGTTCGGCCCCTCCATCAGCGCGTCGGCCGCCACCCGGCGCACGTCCTCCGGCCCGTCGACATCGGGAAAGCCCTGGCCGAGGTTGATCGCGCCGTGCTCGATCGCCAGCCGCGACATGGTCTCGAACACCGTCGTCGCCAAGCCGGTGAAAATGGAATTGGTGGGTTTCATGACGCTCTTTCGCAGGGACACCCCGTCCCGTGGCCACTGGCAGATCTTTCTTCGACAAGAGCAAGCAGGATTCGCCCGCTGCTGCAATAGCAGTCAGCCGTGTCCGCAGGATGCTCCTGCGAACGCGCCTAAAGCGGCGGGTTGTTGCCGCGCAGGTAAAATGCCGGTTCCTTGCCGGCCAGCCGGCGTTGCTTGATCCAGCCGCTGATACTCAGCTCATCCGGCAGGACGTCGATACCCCCGTCCTGAAGCCGCCGTTCGAGCGTTTCGAGGTCGACACTCGCCACGAACCAGGTCAGCGCGCTGTGCGGCCAGTCGATCTTCCGGCAGTGCATGCGGAAATGGGCGCAGGCGCTCGAGATCGTGGCCCAGTTGAACGTATTGCATCCGGGATAGGCCCATTCGTCTTGACCGGTATTCTTCGACGTATCCCAGTAGTTCGCAATCAGGAGACCGTCCGGGCGCAACGCAAGCCGCGCCGATTGAAGCGTGGAACGCAGTTGTGAAATCCCGGTGTGACTGAAGACAGATTGCGCCAGGACGTAGTCAAAACTGGTGTTGAACACGGTGAGATCAAAGTCCGAGTTGTGAGAGAACTTCGGCTTCTTGATGTCGGCCATCTGCGTTCCGAGTTCTTTCGTTATCCCCGCTTCGACCAGCCACTCCTCGGGCTCGATGCCGTGATAACAACCCGTGTTCAAGTAGGGAATAAACAGCCGGCCGGCGCGCAGGGCGCCGCAGCCGAGATCGAGAAGCTTGTGGTGCTGTCGCAGCCCCAGCATGGTCAGCAGATTGAACTGGCTGGCCGCCACGCGGTCCCAGCCGTCTTCCGGGCCGACGTAGGCGCGATGGTTCTTATCATCGCCAGCACTTCCGGCGTGTGCATCGGTCGTCGCCGGTTCGTCGGCACCTTCCTTGGCCGGCATTGCGTCGCTTCGCGGCAGGAGCGCCGGATGCGGCAGGTAACGTTCAACATTGCTTTGGACTGCCATGCTGGACGCTTCCTTCATGACCTTGAGCACCGACGGGTCATGAAATCCGAGCAACAGGGGTTGCCTGTTCGGGTTCGAAAAGGGCTCCCCGCGGATCTCTTCGTATTCCTTGTTGTATCGCTGGAACTCGTTCAGCACGTCCTCGTGGGGACGGTTGGTCATGATCCCACCATGGATCTGATGGAACGTCGCCTCGCCGTACAGCGTTATCAATTGTGAATTCGGGAGAGCGCAAGCGCGCCGGTAAAAATCGAGGTTGACGAGCCCTCCGCCGGGATAATCAAAGCGCTCTTCGTAGCCGCCCAGTTCGTCGTAGAGAGCGCGGGGCATGAACACCAGGTTGCTTTCGCTGATGCCTCCATACCACCCGCCGGCACTGGACCCGGCCAGCGCGCTGATTTCAAACAGCCGGTAGCCGTTCTGTTTCCAGCGGATGCTTTCCAGCAGCGCGTCTTCCACCTCCTTGTTGTAGCCGTGGCGGGGGGTGCGGGTCTGCATGTCGGGACCGAGATGAAAGCCGATCGTGCCGACAATGGGCCGAATGAACCGTCGCAATCCCATCAGGGCCATGCGAACGACGCGCGGGCTGGCGATGCGTGCTCCATCGATCATGATTCCCACGTCCCGCGCCCTGGATTGCGAGACGCCGAAATTGATGGCTTCGGCTGGAGAAGGCGACGAATCCTTCAGATAGAAATACTTGAAATTCGGCCCGTGCTTCTCGACGTCCGCCGCAGACAATGGCTCCGACGAGCCGTTGTCCACGACGATGACTTCGTAATCATCCGGACCAACGCCGCGCTGATATTCGGCCGACAAGGAATAGAGCGTCCGCGGCGCCTCGCGCTGCATATTGTAGACGATGACGATAATCGAGAGCTCGGGCGGCGCCTTTGGCATCACGTCTGGCAACTGCAATTCTCCTTGAGGGCTTGATAGAGATCGGCGACATGGGCCGGCAGCGTGTCCTCCGCCCGCGCATCGTTGCTGCGAAGCTGGGATTCGAAGAAGGCAAAATCCGCTTTCGACGGGTCGAGTTGCAGCCCGAGCGCTATGGCGTAGAGACGCTCGTGATACCGCTCGACCGGCCAATCGAAATCGACCAGCAGAACTTCCCGCCGTTGGCAATGATTCAGCAGGCGACGATTGTACCGGAACCACAGGTCCAGGCTGCGCTCGCGAGTAAACCCGTTTCTCTTCTCAAGCGATTTTGCAACGGCAATGGGGTGGCGGAACGTGCCGACGCAGCGCGCCTCGGGCAATGCCTCCAGCCAGCCTTCCAGGGTGAACAACGTCCGCGGATCCTTGAACCCCCACACACGATCCACCGGATAACATCCGATCAGTTCGTCACGTGACGCCTTCTGCTCCGCGGTCCACGTGACCTGATCGGGAGGGGCATCCCAGGCACCGCCCGCCACCGCCATGACAGCATCGTTCAGGTCCATGATGGCGCGATTTTCGCGATTGCCCTTGCGATTGTGCGGCGCCTGTTCATTGACGTCGCCCAGGAAAAGGCCCGCGTCCTGGAGGCTGCCGGTCAGGCAACTGGTGCCGCTCCGGTGCATCCCCAATACAATGACCGGGGACACCGTCGGCAAGCTGGCGGTATTCACGAGCACCTACTCCGTCCGCACATAGATCGCCATCAATTGATCGCGCGGATGGCCCCAATCCCCGACCAGCTCGAGCTTCCAGGGCATGCCTTTGCAGCAGTATTCCAGATCATCGGGCGTGCAATGGAAGGGATCCTGGGCCGGGTAGGTGGTGACACCGCCTGTTTCGTGAAACAGCGGTCGGGACCAGTCTTCGCCTTGCCGCGCCAGGAACACGGTCACATAGAACTGCCCGCCCACGCGGACGACGTCGGCCGTTCGGATCAAGCAAAGCTTCAAGTGGTTCAGCGACAGATGCGTAAAGACGGATTGGGCCAGCACCGCATCAAAGGAAACCCCGAATCCCGTCGCATCGAAATCATCGTCGCACACAAGATTCTCGCGCGGAAGCTTGGGCTTCAACCCCAAGGGACCAAGCTCCTCCTCGTACCCCGCATCCAGCAACTCCTGGGACAGGTCCATGCCATAGTAATGCCCGCTATCGAGGTAATCGACGAAGTGAACGCCTCCCCGAAGACATCCGCACCCCAGATCGAGAAGACGATCGGCAGATTTCAATCCACGGCTCCTCAGAAACTCGAACTGTAGCCGCCCGACGTCTTCCCACATGCCACCGACAAGACCACGATGATCCCCTCGGCGGACATTGTCGGCAATGTATTCCCGATCATAATATCTGTTGAGGTACGTCTGCAAATCGGATGACCTTTTACATTCTCTTTGACATGGCGCCATGGTCAACGCATAGCACCCCCGGTGAACACAACATGGA
>JBFHII010000381.1:0-3628 GCA_041596535.1 Breoghania sp.
CCACTGTGTAATCGCCTTCCGGCGGATGCTGGACGACGATCGCATAGAGGAAGGCGCCAGGGACGATGGCGAACCCGCCGGCACCTCGGGTATGCCCTGCCTGAAGGTCCTGCAAGGCGCCGGACTGGTCGACACCGGTGCCATCGTGGTGCGCTATTTCGGTGGCGTGAAACTCGGCGGCGGCGGGCTGGCGCGGGCCTATTCGGGTGCCGTTCAGAACGCCCTCGATGGAGCCCGGCTCACGCCTTGGCTCCGCATGGGCCGCAAGACCGTCGCCGCCGGCTTCGACGAGTCGTCCGCGCTGGAACAGCGCGCCGCTCAGGCCGGTCTGACCGTCGAGGCGCGCGCCTTCAGCGAGACCGGCGTTTCATTGACCCTGAGCGGCCCAGCCGACATGCTGGAGACCTTCTGAAGCCGCTCACCGCCGATTCCGGACCGGTTTCAGCCGATGGCGGAGCCGAGCGAGAGCGAGCAACCGGGGCGACCGCACTATGAGCGACGAGGGCAAAGACACGACGCAAGTGCCGAGCGACGCGACCGCGCGCCCGGACGATGGCCCGCACGCACCCGAGACGCTCGCTGAACGGGCCGCCCACGTTTCCGCCGAGCAGGAGCCGGTTACCTCGCCGTCCGAACACAGCCTGCGCACGGCCATGCGGGAAGCGGATCGCGGACGCTTTGCCGACCGGCCCTCCGACATTCCCTGGCGCGGCTGGTTCGATGTTGTCTGGCGCGTCTACCTGCAGCTGTCGCATGACCACGTCATGCTCGTGGCCGCCGGGGCAACCTATTATTTCCTGCTGGCGCTGTTTCCCGGCCTGGCCGCCTTCGTCGCGCTGTACGGCATCGTCGCGGACCCGGCGACTGTCATCCAGCACATCGACCTGTTGACCGGCTTCGCGCCGACCGGCGGGATCGACCTTATCCGCGACCAGCTCACCGCCCTTGCCCGGCAGAGCGACAACACGCTGTCCTACGCCTTCTTCACCGGCCTCGCCGTTTCCATCTGGAGTGTCAACAACGCCATCAAGGCGTTGTTCGAGGCCATGAACATCGCTTTCAACGAGCGCGAGAAACGCAGTTTTCTGGTCGTGAACCTGTTGTCCCTCGGTTTCAGTTTGGCCGCGATGGGCCTGGGCGTCCTGCTGATCGTCTCGGTCGGCATCGTGCCGACCGTTCTGGCGCTGGTCTGGCTGGAAGGCACCGCGCCCTATCTGCTGGCATGGCTGCGCTGGCCGGTGGTGCTGGGCATCGTCGGCATCGGCATCATCCTGCTGTATCGCTACGGGCCGAGCCGGGAACCCGCCAAGTGGCGCTGGCTCACCTGGGGTGCCGGTTTCGCGACGTTTTGCTGGCTCGCCATGTCCATCGGCTTTTCGCTCTATCTCGAGAACTTCGCCAATTACAACGCCACCTACGGAACGCTCGGCGCGGTGATCGGCCTGATGGTCTGGGTCTGGCTGTCCGTCATCATCCTGATCGTCGGCGCGGAAATCGACGCCGAAATCGAGCACCAGACGGCACTTGATTCAACGGTTGGTGATCCCAAGCCGCTGGGCCAGCGCGGCGCGATGGTGGCGGACACGGTGGGCGCCTCCTTCAACAGGCGCAACTGAGCGGCTCGCGCCGCGCCCCTAACCGCCCGTTGTTTCTCGACGTTTCACCTCATCGCGCAGCACCGCGAGTTCCGCGCGCAACGCCTTGACCTCCTGCAAGACCAGACCTGTCTCGTCATGGATCGCCTGGCGATCGGCTTCGGCGATATGGTCATGCTCCTCCTGCATGGCCGAAACGATGATACCGATGAACAGGTTCAGCACCGTGAAGGCGGTGGCCAGGATGAACGGCAGGAAGAAGATCCAGGCAAGCGGGAACGCCTCCATCACCGGCCGGACGATGCCCATCGACCAGCTCTCCAGCGTCATGATCTGGAAGAGCGTATAGGCGGATGCGCCAAGCGAGCCGAACCACTCGGGAAATGCCTGGCCGTAAAGGTTCGTCGCCATGACCGAGAAGACATAGAAGACCAGTGTCATCAGCAGGACGATCGAGCCCATTCCGGGAAGCGCGTTGATCAGTCCGCCGACAACCCGCTGCAACGAGGGCACCGAGGAAATCAGGCGCAGCACCCGCAGGATGCGCAGTGCGCGCAGCACGGAAAGCCCGCCCGCGGCCGGAAGCAGGGCGATCGCCACGACGAAAAAGTCGAACAGGCTCCACGGGCGGCGGAAAAATCCGAGGCCATGCGCGTAGATCCGCACGGCGATCTCCGCGACGAAAATCGTCAGCACCACGTTATCGACGATGCCCAGAAGCCCGCCGAATGCGGCCACGGCCGCGTCGCTGGTCTCCAGTCCCAGTGTCATCGCGTTGAGCACGATGATCGAGATGATCGTCACTTCCCATTGGCGCGACTGCACCAGCGCCTTCAGTTTTTCCCGCGTCACCGATCGATCCCTTCGACACCCCGACAAACCCTTGCGCAAGATGGCTGTTTTGCCCCCGCTTTCAAGAGGGCAGTGCGCGACTGCACAGAATACGGGACCTCGGCATGCGATGACGCTTGACAGCGGCGCCCCGGCTCGCGGAAAACATTCATGCGCTGCGGGTGTAGCTCAATGGTAGAGCAGAAGCTTCCCAAGCTTAAGACGAGGGTTCGATTCCCTTCACCCGCTCCAGCACTTTCCCGATCCAGCATTTTGAACGTCCGGCCCGCGACAGGCACGCGGTATCGGTGCTGAGCGCCGAAAACAGGCATGGTCCGGACGACTGCGGCACGCCTGATACTATTCCAGAAACCCGATTTCCTGTCGCATAGGGCCGCGGTCTCAATCAGCCAGCCCGCCCGATTCATCAATCAGATGGCATCCAGGGTCAGCGCGCAGGAGAGATGAGCCGTCCGGAAGACACCGGGCCATATCCAAGGCGCTTCAGACACAACTCTATGGTTAAGAATGCCTTAACCGTGCCATGGTTAGCTGGGCACGCGATGTGAATGCAAGTCAACTGACCGGCCTTTACACTGCGCGTTTGTCAGAGCTGAATTCCAGGACATTCCATCATGAATATCGCATCTCTCATGTTCCTGGCGGTTGCGGTTCCGGTCGGCCTTTATCTATCGATCGGTGGCCTGTATTTCATCTCCTGGACAAGCGATCTGGTCGAGAAGCAGGACGAGGCCCTTGCAAGCGTTCTGCTGGCGGCTGTCGCCGCCCTTTTGTGGCCGCTGTCGCTGACCGTCACGTCGACCCGCCTGTCGTTTGCCGCCCTCTCCCGCCGCCACAAGATCAACCTGAAAAAGCCCTGAGGCTGGCGGCCACCGCTGACACGATCCGGCGCTTGCTACCCGCGGTCGTCGCGTCCGGACTCGGCATCTGCGGATGCGCCCGGGATGTCGCTGCGAAGATGGCTGCCCGGTAGCTGTTGCGCGGATCGCAGCGGCGCCGAGACGGGTCGCCCCGACGCCACTCCGTGCTTCGTCTTGCGCCAATAGGTTGGCCGGACAGCCAGCTCGACCGTGGCAATGACGAGGGCGCCGCTCATCAGCGTCCAGTAAAACGGAAGGCCGAGTACTTCCCGCCATCCGAAGCGCAGGCCGCGTTCCCGCGCGGCGCGCTTGATCGCCAGA
>JBFHII010000382.1:0-3620 GCA_041596535.1 Breoghania sp.
ATACGTTTCTCAACTATTGCGGCGTGAGCGTGCAGGACATTCCGCTGGTCGCCGACCGCAGCGCCGCCAAGCAGGACAAGCTGCTGCCGGGCAGCCGCATTCCCGTGGTCTCCCCGGAGGCGCTGCGCGCGGCGCGGCCGGATTATGTCGTCATCCTGCCGTGGAACCTGCGCGACGAGATTTCCAAGGAGCTCGCGTTCATCCGCGAGTGGGGCGGGCGGTTTGTCGTGGCGATTCCGGAGACGGAGATCTTCTGATGCGGATTGTCGAGACCGCGCTGGCAGGGGTTTTCTGCATCCATGCGGCGCCGCATCGCGATGCGCGCGGCGCCTTCGCGCGCCTTTATTGCCCTGAGGCGTTCCGCAAGGCGGGGATCGACTTCACCTCGACCCAGATCAACCTGTCCGGCAATCCGAACAAGCACACGCTGCGCGGGCTTCATTACCAGGCGCCGCCCTTCGCCGAGGCGAAACTGGTGCGGGCGGTGCGCGGCCGCGCCTTCGATGTGGTGGTGGACATCCGTGCCGACAGCGCCACGCGCGGGCAGTGGATCTCGGTCGAGCTTTCCGCCGATGCGATGAATGCCGTCTTCGTGCCCGAAGGCTGCGCGCACGGTTTTCTGACGCTGGAGGATGACACCGATATCCTCTACCAGATGGGCCGGCCATATGAGCCCGGTCACGCCGCCGGCTACCGCTGGGACGACCCGGCGTTCGCCATTCCGTGGCCTGCCGGGCCCGCCGTGATCGGCGATGCGGACCGCGCCTGGCCGGAATTTCCCGCGGGCGGATGACGCCCGAGGATCGCCTGTTTGCTTTACCCCCGGCGCGCTGCTAAGAAGCGCCAGCCTCCCGAAATCGGAACCATTCAGACCATGAAATTCATCCTGGACGAAGACAACGCCACGCTCACCCTTCAGGACGACAACGGTTCCGAGACGCTTCCGCTGTATTCCGACGAGGCATTCAACACGCTGTCGCCGATCCTCAACCGCGTGGGCTGGAACCAGAAGTATTCCTACCGGTTTTCCTGGCTCGGACGTCCGATCATCCAGCTGCCCGAAGACATGATGCGCATCCAGGAGGTGATCTTTGATCTGAAGCCGGATCTGATCATCGAGACGGGCGTCGCCCACGGCGGATCGCTGATCTATTACGCGTCTCTGTTCGAGGCGATGGGCAAGGGCCACGTGCTCGGCATCGACATCGAGATCCGGCCGCACAACCGCGAGGCGATCGAGGCGCACCCGCTGTTCAAGCGCATCGACCTGCTGGAAGGCAGCTCGACGGCCGACGACATCGTCGCCCAGGTGAAGGCCTTCGCCAAGGATTACGAGAACATCCTGGTCATCCTGGATTCCAACCACACCTACGCGCACGTCATGGACGAGATGAACGCCTATGCGGACCTGGTGACGCCCGGCAGCTATCTGCTTGTGGCCGACGGCATCATGCGGGAGGTGACCAAGGCGCCGATCGCCAAGGAAAACTGGGAAACCGACACCCCGGCGAATGCGGCCGAGGACTTCGTCAAGGAGCATCCCGAGTTCGCGATCGAAATGCCCCGGCTTCCGTTCGACGAGTCGACACTGTCCTACGACCCGACGTATTGGCAGAGCGGCTGGCTGCGCCGCAAGGCGGACTGACGGCAATCGGCTGACGGCGCGGCGGGGTGGCTGTTTGCGGGCTGACCGACGAACGCCGCATCGTTCGTCATCCGTTAGTGTGCACATCACGATACGCTAGAAATTCAGTATATTGAACAATGCGGACGGACATGTGCGTTTGCAGCCGAACCGCTATTGGTGGCGACCGTGCGCCCGCATTCAGTTGGGTGGGTTTCAAGGCATGGCTGGCACGCTTGTCCGGGCCTGCGATCTCATGCGGCGTCCGGAATAGATTGTTAAAAATGTCATGTATAAAATTGCATGACATGCGTGGTCTGTGCTCTATTCTCCGACATAAAGTTTGTTATTTCATTTTCTTGAACCAAAGCATCCATGAGTTATGTGCCGTGCCCGATCTGCCAAAGCGTGTCGAGCCGCCGTATCCTGTCGTGTAACGCCGGGCCGGTTCTTCAAAACGTAACCTACGCCGACGCGGCAGCCGCGCGGGAAACAGGCTTTGCCCCGCTGGCGATCACCGCGTGCGACCGCTGCGGCTTTGTCTGGAATGCCGCCTTCGATCCGGTCCTCATCGATTACACGCCGCTTTATGACAATGCGCAGGGGCACTCCGACGTGTTCAAGCAGCATCTGCGAACGCGGCTCGAGCGGATTGCCGAGGCTGCTCCCGACGGACCGCTGGAGATCCTCGAAGTCGGCTGCGGACAGGGCGATTTTCTGGCGGCCCTTGTCGAGAGGCTCGGGCAGGGCAGGGTCCGACGTGCGGTCGGGTTTGATCCCGCTTACCGGGGTGTTGCGCCGGCGTCGGGGGTCGAGATTGTTGGCAGTTACTTCAACTCCGACACGGCGCGCGAACACGGTCTGTCGCCGGATATCGTGGTGTCCCGGCACACCATCGAGCACATTGCCGACCCAGTCGGGTTTCTGAAAGCCGTTCGCGACGCGCTGCCGGATGACAAGCCGGTGCACCTGTTTCTCGAGACGCCGACCAATGACTGGATCGTGCGCAACGGCGCGGTTCAGGACTTCTTCTACGAGCATTGCTCGCTGTTCACGCTCGGGTCGATCGCCATTGCGCTTGAAAGAGCCGGTTTCGTTCCGACGACGACATCCACCTGTTTCAACGGGCAGTATCTCTGGGCGGAGGGCGTGTCGGCCGCGCCGCTTGATCGCGCCGGTTTCATCGACCGTGAAGCGGACTACGTCGAGACGTGGCGCAACCGCGCCAGCTCCCATGGCGCGCGCGGACCGGTCTTCATCTGGGGAGCGGGCGCGAAAGGTGCGACCTTCGCCAACATCATCGATCCCGATGCGGCGCTGTTCGCGGCGGTGGTGGACATCAATCCGGGCAAGCAGGGCCGGTTCATCGGCGGAACCGGGCACCCGGTCATCGCCATCGACGCGCTTGTCGCCGCAAAGCCATCGGCGATCTTCGTGATGAACCCCAATTACGAAGCCGAGATACGCGCGGCCCTGGATGAGCGCGGGCTCTCCCCTGATCTCATCCTGGTGCAGTGAGAAACGCGCGCCCTACGTCGGTGTCCCGCGCCACCAGTCGAGCGTCTCGCGTATCCGCCGTTCGAACGGTTCTGCTGGTCTGAAGCCGACTTCGTCATGCAACCGGGTGGCATCCGCGACGATCCGCTCCGGATCGCCGGGCCGGTCGGGCAGGGCGCCGAGGCGGATGAGATCGGGGCGGCCCGCGGCATCGCCGAATGCGGCCGCGAATTCGGCGATGCTCATCGCAACGCCGGAGCCGATGTTGACCGGTCCTTCGACCGCGGACATGGCTAGCGCCCCGATGGCGCCTCCCGCATCCGCCGTGCTCAGGAAGTCGCGCACCTGAAAGCCCGACGAGCAACGCGCTTCATCACCGGCGACGAGGGCCTGGGCAAGCGAGCCGCCGAGCCGGTTCGGGTGCTCAAACGGGCCGAACAGGAAGAAGATCCGCGCCCAGGAGAACGAAATCCCCGCATCCCGGCAATAGGCCTCGGCC
>JBFHII010000383.1:0-3615 GCA_041596535.1 Breoghania sp.
GACCTCCAGAAGATGCGGAAGGCCTCGTCGAAAACGGCGCGATGCTCGCGTTTCTTCACGAAGATGGCGTGCAGGGTCCAGTAGAAGTCCTCGCGGTCGGACAGGCCCGCCGCCTCCACTGCGCGGATGGCGTCGACGACCGCGGCCGGTCCGACCGGCAGGCCGGCGGCGCGCAGGGTGCGCGCGAAATGCACGATGTTGTCGGCGAGCCGGCCACCGGAGACCGCCTCACGGATGCCCGTCCCGCTCATACGCCGGTCAGTTCCTTGCGGATCTCGTCCACCATCTGTTTGGCGGCAGAACCCTGGATGCGTTCGATATCGTCCTGATACTTGAGCAGTGCCCCGAGCGTGTCCGACACCACCTGCGGATCAAGCGCCAACTGGTCGAGTTCAGTGAGTGCCGTGGCCCAGTCGATCGTCTCGGCCACGCCCGGCTGCTTGAACAGGTCGTGCTCGTTGCGCAGCTTCTGCACGAAGGCCACCACCTCGGCCGAAAGACGCTCACCGACGCCGGGCACCTTGGTGTGGACGATTTCCAGCTCGCGCTCGGCGTCAGGATAGTCGACCCAGTGGTAGAGGCAGCGACGTTTCAGCGCGTCGTGAATTTCGCGGGTACGGTTGGTGGTGATGATGACGATCGGCGGCTGAGGCGCCGCGATGGTGCCGATTTCGGGGATCGTCACCTGGCTGTCCGACAGGACCTCGAGCAGGAAGGCCTCGAAGGCTTCATCGGCCCGGTCGAGTTCGTCGATCAGAAAAACCGGCGCGCCCCCCATATGCGGCCGCATCGCCTTGAGCACGGGCCGCTCGATCAGGAAGCGCTCGGAAAAGATGTCGTTGCCGAGTTCCTCGCGATCCGTCTCGCCGGCGGCTTCCGCAACGCGGATCTCCACCATCTGTGCGGCATAGTTCCACTCGTAGACCGCGGTGGAGACATCCAGCCCCTCGTAGCATTGCAGGCGGATCAAATCACGGCCCAGCGTCTGCGACAGAACCTTGGCGATTTCCGTCTTGCCGACGCCCGCCTCGCCTTCGAGAAACAGCGGTCGTTTCATCTTGAGCGCCAGATAGAGCACAGTCGCCAGCGCGCGATCGCCGATGTAGCCCGCCGAGCCGAGCAGCGCCAACGTCTCGTCGATTGAAGCGGGCAGGCCCGCAGCCGCGTTGGAACGTTCGACTGACTGCCCATGCATCTGATTGCTCATGAAGGTTTCCGTTTCCGCTTCGAAATCTGGCGTTGTGGCCGACTATAGGAAAGTTGCCCGGCACTTGTCTCGCCTTGCGAACAATCCTTCAAATGAGTGCAGCCCGGCGCCGCGGCCGTTCCGTCCGGGGCTGGACCCGGGGATCGGCTGCGGCTAATGAGAAGCCGTCTTTCTGGATGCTTTTCACCGTCACAACGACGGTCAGGCGGGAGTGGACGATTTGAGCGGCGTCAGCGCGATCGATTCCAAACTGCTCGGCGAGCTTGCCGGGACGGCCGCAATGAAGGCGGTGTTCTGTGACCGGGCGCGGCTGCAGGGCATGCTCGACTTCGAAGCCGGCCTCGCCCGGGCGCAAGGCGCCCTGGGCGTGATCCCGACGGACGCAGCGCCAGCCATCGCGGCGCAGGCCGATGCGAGCCTCTACGACATGGCCGACATCGGCCACAAGGCCCTGCTCGGCGGCAATCTGGCAATTCCCCTGGTCAAGGCGCTGACCGCGCGCGTGGAAGGCGATGCCGCGCGCTACGTGCACTGGGGCGCCACCAGCCAGGACGTCATCGACACAGGCCTGATGCTGCAGATTCGCAACGGGCTGAGCCTTCTGGAAGACAATCTGACAACACTGGGCAACGCCTGCGCGGCGCTGGCGGATGCACACCGCGCCACGCCGATGGTAGGCCGCTCCTTCATGCAGCACGGCCTGCCAATGCCCTTCGGGTTGAAGGCGGCGGGCTGGCTCGAGGCCACCCAGAACGCCATGGCGCGGCTGTCGCACCTGCGCACAGAGGCCCTGGCGCTGCAGTTCGGCGGCGCGGTGGGAACGCTTGCGTCACTTGGCGAGGATGGCGCGAAGGTTCGCGACCGACTGGCCGCCGATCTTGACCTGCACGCCCCGGCGACACCGTGGTTCACGATGCGGGACCGGCTGGTGGAGATCACCTCGGCGCTCGGCATCATCGCCGGCGTGATGAGCAAGATCGCCGGCGACATCATCCTGATGATGCAGACGGAAGTCGGCGAGGTGTTTGAGCCCGCTGCACCGGGCAAGGGCGGGTCCTCGACCATGCCGCACAAGCGCAACCCGGTCGGAGCGGCAACGGCTCGCGGCGCGGCGCTGCAGGCCCAGGCCCGTGCGGCAGCGATGTTCACCACGATGGACCAACAGCACGAGCGCGCGGTCGGTGGATGGCAAGCCGAGTGGGGCCTGGTTCCGGAACTCTTCGTGCTCACCGCCGCGTCGATCGCGCCCCTGGCCACGGCGCTGGCCGGACTGGAAGTGGATGCGGAGCGGATGCGCGCCAATCTGGAGATCACCGGTGGCCTGGTGTTTGCCGAAGCCGCGATGATGACGCTGGCACCCGATATAGGCCGGATGGAAGCGCATCATGTCGTTGAAGCGGCCTGCAGGGTCGCCATCGCCGAGAAGCGTCATCTGAGGGACGTGCTGGCCGAGGATGCGACCGTCATGGCGCGTCTCGACGCCGCCGCACTTGAAGCATTGTTCGAACCGATGGGCTATGTCGGCTCTTCCGCGACATTCATCGACCGGGCGCTTGAGGCCTGGACCGCGTTCTCGAACAGCTCCTGAGGAGATACGCATGCCGATCATCACCACCACAGACGGCGCCAAGATCCACTATGAGATCGAAGGTCCGGCCGACAGGCCGGTGCTGCTGTTTTCCAATTCCCTCGCCACCGACCTGCACATGTGGGACGACCAGATGGCGACCCTTTCCGACAGCCACCGCATCCTGCGCTATGACAGCCGCGGCCATGGCAAGTCGGATGCACCGAAAGGCCCCTATTCCATCGAGATGCTGGGCCATGACGTGCTGACGCTGCTCGACGCGTTGGGCCTCGACACGGTCGACTACTGCGGCCTGTCAAAAGGTGGCATGGTGGGCATGTGGCTCGGGACCAACGCGCCAGGGCGTTTTCGCAAGATGGTGTATGCCAACACCTCCGCCCACATGCCGACCAGGGAGATGTGGGCGGACCGCGCCGCCAAGGTGCGCGCCGATGGTGTTGCCTCCATCGGCCAGTTGATCGTTGATCGCTGGTTCACGCCGTCGTTCCAGAAGAACGCGCCGGACCGCGTTGCCAAGGTCAGCGCCATGATCGACGCCACTTCGGGCGAAGGCTACGCGGCGTGCTGCGAAGCGATCGCCGAGATGGACCAGAGCGAGAGCATCAAGGCGATTTCCCTGCCGGTCATGGTCATTGCGGGTGCGGAAGACCCCTCCACGCCACCCGACCATGCCGAGCGCATCGCCGGCGCCATCGCGGGCGCAAGACTGGTCGTGCTCCCCGATGCGGCGCATCTGTCGAACATCGAGCAGACGGATCTGTTCAACACGGCGCTGACGGAATTCCTCGCCGACTGACCGAGATTATCACCAAAGCACGGC
>JBFHII010000384.1:0-3599 GCA_041596535.1 Breoghania sp.
ACAGTGGAACGCGGCAAAGCAGGGCCCGCGCCCGAAAAACAACTATTGGAACGGCAACAGGCGTCACAACAACAATTTTCGCCAGCGTCATCACAACAACAATAGATATCGTCACCGGAACAACAACGCCGCCGGCGCCGCCATCCTGGGCGGAATCATCGGCTTGGGCGCCGGCATGGCGATCGGCAAGGCCAAGTCGCGCTCAGCCGGCCGCTACCCTGCCTGGAGCCGGAGCTGGTATCGCGATTGCGATCGCCGTTATCGCAGCTTCAACCCGCGCACAGGCTACTATTTGGGCTACGACGGCCAGTATCACTTCTGCCGCTAGCACACACCATGGCTGAACAGTCGACATAGCGCGAGGCGGAGATCGCGGTCAGACCCTTGGCCGCGATCTCCGCCATTGTGCCGTCCTCTTCATCATTCGGGACAGCGCGATTCGGCGGGCGCCAGACCGGCCCCGAGGCCGATAACGTGATGATCGTCGTCACCCGGACGGACGCCGGGTATCCGTTCCGACCTGCCGTTCCTTACTGACCACCCCGCACCTGCGTACGGCCCGGCGACATGCCGGATTACGCGGAAGGCGTCTATCGTGCCACGCCATGGCGGGCATGCTGCTTGCCGCGTGAACGCATCGCCGGTTGAAAACCGGGAAATGCGACATGGAGCTCTGGCGAAAGCGGGGAAAGTGCGGGAGCATGAGCGCGCTTTTCATGCGCCCAACGCCGCCGCCCGTTCAATCCGGACCCGCCCCATGTCGCCCTCTGTCGCCCCCGTTGTCCCGAGCGAAACCCTGCCCCCCGCCGCCGACGTCGTCGTCATCGGCGGCGGCATCATCGGCGTCTCCGCCGCCTGGCACCTGGCCCGCGCCGGGGTCTCAGTGGCGCTGTGCGAAAAGGGCGTCATCGGCGGCGAGCAATCGAGCCGCAACTGGGGCTATTGCCGCCAGCAGGGCCGGGATCCGGGCGAGCTGCCGCTGATCATCGAGAGCATGCGCCAGTGGCGCGACATGCACACGCTGCTGGGCGAGGACGTCGGCTTCCGCCAGACCGGCGTGCACTCTGCCGCCGCCGACGCGGCCGGCATGAAACGGTTCGAAAACTTCATGCCGCATGCCCGCGCGCATGGGCTCGACACCCGGCTTCTGACCTCCGCCGAGATCAATGCCGCCCTGCCGAGCCCGACACGCCACTGGGCCGGAGGACTGATCACCCCGTCGGACGGGCGTGCCGAACCCGCCCTCGCCGCCCCGGCGATCGCCCGCGCGGCGATGCACGCCGGCGCCTCTGTGCTGACCGGATGCGCGGTGCGCGGCGTGGAACAGGCGGGCGGCAGCATCTCCGCCGTCGTCACCGAAAAAGGCAGCATCCGCACGTCGTCCGTTCTGCTGGCCGGCGGCGCCTGGTCGTCGCTGTTCGCGCGCTCGCTGGGCGTGCGCCTGCCGCAGCTCACCGTGCGCTCGTCGGTGATGCGCACGGCCGGCGGACCGGAGTTGACTGAGGGCGGCCTCTGGACCCCGAAATTCGCGCTGCGCAAGCGGCTCGACGGCGGCTACACCATCGCCCACGGAGGCATGTCGACGGCGGATATCACGCTGGACAGTTTTCGCTTCTTCCTGGACTTCCTGCCGATCCTCAAGGACGAATGGAAAACCACCCGGCTGCGCGTCGGTCGTCCGTTTCTCGACAGCCTTGCCCGGCGCGGGGACTGGGCGCTGGACGAACCGACAGCCTTCGAAGCCGTGCGCATTCTCGATCCCCGCCCCCATGTCTCGACGCTGCAACGGGCCTGGCGCGACCTGGTGACGGCCTATCCGGCCTTCGCCGATGTGCGGATCGCCGAACGCTGGGCCGGCTACATCGACACGACGCCCGATGCGGTGCCGGTGATCGACGCGATATCCAGCGTACCCGGTTTCTTCATTGCCTCGGGCTTCTCCGGTCACGGGTTCGGCATCGGCCCGGGAGCCGGACGGCTGGCCGCCGAACTGGTCAGCGGCCGGACGCCGTGCGTGGACCCGTCGCCCTTCGCTTTCGGGCGGCTGGCGCGCCAACCCGGCTCAAGAAGCTGAACGACAGCTGAACGTCCCTCTCAGGATGGGTTCAGTCCGGGTGAGTCAATGTGCGCTCCAACGACACAGCCCGACCGGGCCACACTGGAGAGCCGCAATGTTCAGCGCCATGAAGAAGACCGCCGCTTCCGCCACCGCCATCGCGATCGTCGCCATGGTCGGCGTCACCTCCGCCCCCGCCTTCGCCGCCGGACCCAACGACGGCCGCAACTGGCGTCAGGGCCAGCAGCATGACGGCGGCCGCAACGTGCAGCGCAACCGGCACGACAACGACCGTCGCGCCGAGCGCCGCCGCGATCACCGTCCCGTCAACCGGCGCGCGCACAGCCACCGCCGCGACAACACCAATGCCGCGATCGTCGGCGGCATACTCGGCCTGGGTGCCGCAAGCGTCATCGGCTCGGCGCTGTCCAACAAGGCACACGCCCGTCCGGCGGCCAGCCCGCGCCCCTGGACCAACGACTGGTACGCCTATTGCGGCTCCAAGTACCGCAGCTTCAACCCGCGGACCGGCTATTACCTGTCCTACTCGGGCAACCACGTCTTCTGCCGCTAGAAGCATCCGGCTCCGCCTGCCCCTGCGTTCTTGCACCGGGGCAGGCATCCGCCCTGCATCATTCCGCGGCGCGCCGCAGAGGGATGACGGATAAATCGGAACTCGGCAGGTCTGGCGGACTGAGACCGACCCTCAATACTGCGTGACAGGTCACAATTACACCGTATCGGCCTGCTACCCGGCATCATCAACTACGTTCAGGCCTGTTCGCCGTGAACTCGAGGCAGCAACGTCCAAAACACCGGAGAAGCGAAACCGCGTTTCGTACAACCCCCGAAGGAGTGCACCATGCCCGGCATTCGAAAAACGATCACTTCGTCATGGATTGCCATCACGACCAGCGCCCTGATCGCCGCAACGTCGATCGTTCCGGCCCAGGCGCAATTGTCCGCCCCCCGGCTCGCAGCCGGCAATGCGGCCGCCGCGCCGTCGGACACGGCCGGGAGGCCCGGACTTCCCGTTCAGCTGGTCGGCGAGGCGCCGAAGCAATGGAACTTCAACAACCGGCGCCACGGGTCACGCTCGCATTACAGGAAGCGGCACCGGGGCGCCCGCCATTACCGCCCGCACCGGCGCCATCGCCACAACGACGGCGCGGCCATCGCCGGCGGCATCATCGGGCTGACAACCGGGCTGATCCTCGGCGGCGCGCTGAACCGCCCATATTACGACGATCGCTATTACGGGCGGTCGCGGACCTACTACCGACCCGCACCGCCGCCGCGGGTCTATCGCGGCCGTTACGTCGCGTGGAGCCCGGAATGGTACGCCTATTGCGCGCGCAAGTACCGCAGCTTCAACCCGCAGACCGGATATTATCTCGCCTATTCGGGCCAGTACCGGTTCTGCCGCTAGGCCGCGACCGGTCCGGCTGCCTCCCTGGACACGGCGCGCCGCAACCTGCGGCGCGCAGCGCCTTGCTTTCCGCAGGGAAAGACATGGAGCGCCCCGCTCACTCAAATTAATTTA
>JBFHII010000385.1:0-3591 GCA_041596535.1 Breoghania sp.
GGCTGCCGGCGGTCACCGCCCTTGCGGCGGTCGCCCTGACGGCGCTCGCCGGTGGTCTCTGCATCAGCCTGTTCGGCGATCGGTTTCTTGAGTATCGACACAGGGCCCTCACGGAAGCGATTGGTCTCGCGCAGGGCGGCCGGTGCGCAAGGTCGTCGCTCGCGGCCGCCTGCGGCATGGGCGTCGGGTGCCCAAACCTGCAAAACCCTACCGCAGAGGCCTCACCGTTGCGTTCATCGCACGGTGACAATTTGAACTAATTGCCAGAATGAACTTTTGGATGGCGGCTAGTCTTGGATGCGTGTCGCACGGTTGGAATGCTCTGGCTCTCATCCCGGCCGAAGTGTCAGCGCAGAGCCGGATTACGTACTTCCTGCCGGCCGGTTTTATATCCTCGGTGTCATCTCCGTGAAGGCGGAGATCCAGTAACCACAGGCCTCAAAGCCTGCGCGCCAAGGCAGGCAACACAGGATGCTGGATCCCCGGGCAGGCCTGCGGCCTCCCGAGGATGACACGGAGAGCGGTGTGACATGGAGAGCGGGTATGACACGGAAAGTGTGACACGGCGCATAGGACACCAGGGGGGGCACGCCGTCCTGCGCGCACGCCCGAAGCGTCCCGCCGCCGCGCGGCGACGGGCCTTCGGAGTAGATCACCGCCTTCCCCAAACAGTTCTAGACCAGCCCGCCCATTCCGGTGATCAGGCTGCCGATCTGTGCGCCGTCGAGCCGGGGATTTGCAGCCGCCACGCCGGCGGCCTCGCCGGTGGCAAATGCCGTGCCCATGACGCGGATCGATCCGTAGGCGAGGTCATCGGCGCCAATGGTGCGGCCCGCGAAGTAAAGATTGTCCATTTCCGCCGAGCGCAGCGCATCGAGCGGCACATGCGCGTAGCCCGCCCCGCCGACGGAGTGATACTCGGGCTTGCCGAGTTCGGTGTGCAGTTCCGCCGGCCAGCCGGCACGCGCCACGCCGTCGGGGCGCAGGCGTCCGGCGATCAGGTCCTCGCCGGTGAGCCGCACGCGTGCCTTGGGATGACGGCTTTCGCGCACCCCGATCTGCGGGCCGGTCTGCACCAGATAGGCGTTCTCGAAGCCCGGCACGTTTTCTCTCAGCACCTGTACGTAGTCGTGGGCGGAGGCGCGCATGACGCGTTCGGCCCGGGAAAACGTCTGTGATGAAAGGTCGTGCATCGGCAGGTCGATGATCATCCACCACAGATCGCCCGATCCGGGCATCCGCGTGTAGATGCCGCCGTCGGTGCGTGAGGCAGGGTGGTCGCCGTCGACGTTGTAGGCGGCCAGCGCCCTGATGATTGCCGCGCGGTCGATCTCGAGATCGGGTGCCAGGCCGCCGACACGGATCGGCGCGGACGCCGCCTGCAGGTAGCCATGCTCGTTGCCCGTCTGCAGGTTGACGCCGGTGACCAGCGACAGATTGGCATCGCCCGTGGCGTCCACGAAGGCTTCCGCGGTCAGCCGCTCGCGGCCGTCCATGCCGGCGACGACGACGGATTCGATCGCCTTGCCGGTGCGGGTTACCGCGGCGACGCGGCTGTGCAGCAGCACGTCCACGCCGTGCGCCGCCAGCACCCGGTCGAGCGCCAGCTTCACGCCTTCCGGCTCGAGCAGGATGATCCAGTTGCCGGTTGTCGGCGAGCGGTAGGGCGCGCCGTCCATGCCCGTGGCGCGCAAGGCGTCGAGCACCAGATCTGCGGCCCCGCCCACCGCCTTGACCGGCTCCAGGCCCTGTTGGAAGAAGCCGCAGTAGGCCAGCACCTGGGAGTGGGTCGCCGCGCCGCCGAGAAAGCCGTATTTCTCGATCAGGCAGGTCTTCGCCCCGGCCCGCGCCGCCCCGAGGGCCGCGCCGATGCCGCCCGCGCCGCCGCCGGCGACGATGACGTCATAGTCGGATTCGGTCTTGCGGGTCATGTGCGCCAATCGAGCAGGCGGCTTTCGAACAGGCTGATCACGGCGCTGACGCTGACGCCCATGACGGAGAGAATGACCACGCCGGCGAACAGCCGCTCGAGGTCGTAGAGCGAGCCGGCCTCCAGAATGTAGGCGCCGATGCCGTATTCCGCGCCGAGCATTTCCGCCGCCACCAGCAGGATGATGGCGATCGCCAGGCTGACGCGAAGCCCCGAGAGAATGCCGGGCATGGCGCCGGGCAGCACGATCTTGGTGATGATCGAGAACCACGACAGCGAAAAGCTCTGGCCCATGCGGATCAGCGAGCGGTCCACGTTGTCAACGGCGCCGTAGGTGGCCACCACCGTGGGCGTGAAGGTGCCGAAGGCGATCAGCGCGTATTTCGAGGTCTCGTCGATGCCGAACCAGATCACGAACAGCGGCAGCAGCGCGATCTTCGGGATCGGGAAGATGGCGGCGACCAGCGGCACGAGGCCGGCGCGGATGAAGGAGAAAAGACCGATCAGCACACCGACGCCGATGCCCACCGAGGCGCCGATGCTGGCGCCGACCACGAGCCGGCTGAGCGAGGGGACGAGGTGCTTCCACAGAAGCCCGCTCTGCCACAGGTCGACGAAGGTGTTGAAGACAGCGGAGGGGCGCGGCAGCGTCAGGTTTGAGATCAAGCCCGAGCGGGTGCCCGCTTCGGCGACCGCGATGAGCACCGCGAAGACGATGAAGCCGACCCAGCGCCGGGATTGCGGCACGAAGCCGCCGCCGCGGAAGTCGACGGTGCGCTGCGCGGTCTCGACCGGCGTCGCGGCCTGAGAGATATCAGACATCGAGCAACTCCTTGTCGGCGGCCATCGCCTCGTCGCGCATCAGGTTCCAGAGGTGCTTCTGCTGCAATTCGAGTTCGGTGTCGCCAAGCTCGCGTTCGGCCAGCGGCTTGTCGATCTCGACGATCTCGCGGATGCGGCCGGGACGGCGCGACAGCACGACGATGGAATGGCCAAGCCGTACGGCCTCGTTGAGATTGTGGGTCACATAGACGGCGGTGAAGGGCTCGCGGGTCCACAGGCTGACCAGATCGTCCATCAGCAGCTCGCGTGTCTGGCTGTCGAGCGCGGACAGGGGTTCGTCCATCAGCATCACCGCGGGGCGCACGGCGAGGGCGCGCGATATCGCCACGCGCTGCTTCATGCCGCCGGACAGCTGCTTGGGCAGCGCCTTGCGGAATTCGCTCAGCTTGGTGCGCGCCAGCACGTCGGCGATGATCTCTTCGGCTTCCGCCGCCTTGATGCCGTGGTCTTCCAGCACCAGGGAAATGTTGCCTTCCACGGTGCGCCAGGGCAGCAGCGCGAAATCCTGAAAAACGTAGGTGAGGGGATTGATGCTGTCGGCAGGCGGTGCGCCCACCTGCACCACGCGGCCGGACGTCGGCCGTTCCAGCCCGCCGATCAGCCGCAGCAGAGTCGACTTCCCGCAGCCCGAGGGTCCGACGATACAGACGATCTTGCCGGCGGGAATCTCGAGGTCGATATCCCGCATGACCTCCATCGTTCCGTAGGAATGACTGATATTTTCCAGGCGCAGGTCCATGGGATATCCGTATGTTTAGAAAAGCAGGGTCGCGGGACGGGAAAAATCCCGTCCCGCGGATGGGGCGTGACGCGTGTGA
>JBFHII010000386.1:0-3546 GCA_041596535.1 Breoghania sp.
CCGGCTGCGGCCGCGCGCCGGACGCGGCCCCCGCCACTGGCGCGTTGCGCGTCATCGTGCCGGATCCCTCCAGGGTGCCCGTGGTCTCCAGCGCCGCGTCATGATGGGAGGACGTCATGATCCCTCCTGCCCGTAGTTGGTCATGATCGTGTAGAAGACCCACGACAAGAGCAGCACGATCAGGAAGTAGACGATCGACATGGCCGCCGCAGGCCCCAGGTCGAACTGGCCGATGGCCATCTTCACCAGATCGATCGACAGCAGCGTCGTGGAGTTGCCCGGCCCGCCGCCGGTCACCACGAAGGGTTCGGTGTAGATCATGAAGCTGTCCATGAAGCGCAGGAGAACTGCGATCAGCAGCACCCGGTGCATCTTGGGCAACTGGATGTAGCGGAACACCGACCAGCGCGAGGCGCCGTCGATCTTTGCCGCCTGGTAGTAGGCTTCGGGAATGGAGACCAGGCCGGCGTAGCACAGCAGCACGACGAGGCTGGTCCAGTGCCAGACGTCCATCACCACGATGGTGATCCAGGCGGCGACCGGCTCCTGGGTGTAGTTGTAGTCGATGCCGAGCGACGACAGCGTGTAGCCCAGAAGGCCGATGTCGACACGGCCGAACACCTGCCAGATGGTACCCACCACATTCCACGGGATCAGCAGCGGCAGCGCCATCAGAACGAGGCAGACCGGCACGCCCAGCCCCTTGCGCGGCATGGTCAGCGCGATCGCGATGCCGAGCGGGATCTCGATCATCAGGATCACCGCGGAGTAGATCAGGTTGCGAAGCAGTGCGTCATGGAAACGCTCGGAATGCAGCAGCTCCTCGAACCACTCGGTGCCGGCCCAGAAGAACTGGTTGCCGCCAAAGGTGTCCTGCACGGAGTAGTTGACCACGGTCATCAGCGGGATGACGGCGGAAAAGGCGACCAGCAGCAGCACCGGCAGCACCATGAACCAGGCCTTGTTGTTCCATGTCTTGTTCATGGCTCAGCCTCCCGTCGCCGCATTGGAGCGCGATCCGACAAGCCACGAATCCGCGTAGAGATTGACGGCCTGGTCATCAAAGCGCGCGCGCGGCGTTTCCGGGATCGCCACGCCCTCGGGGACCACCGCGTTGAGCGCATGCCCGTCCATCGTGGCCCGCACGATCCGGTAGCGGCCGATGTCCTCGACCTTGTCGATGTGCAGCGGCAGACCGCCCGCGTCCTCGGTCAGCGTCACGAATTCCGGACGCACGCCGATCTCCATTTTTCCGGTGGCCGCGCTCATGTCGATGTCGGCCGGCAGGGGCACGGCATGGCCGCCGATGCGCGCCCGGCCGCCCTCCAGCGCACAGGGCAGCACGTTCATGCCGGGCGAGCCGATGAAATAGCCGACGAAGGTATGCTGCGGCCGCTGGAACAGATCGTCCGGCGTGCCGACCTGCACGATTTCGCCCTCGTACATGACCACCACCTTGTCGGCGAAGGTCAGCGCCTCGGTCTGGTCGTGCGTCACATAGACCATGGTGAAGCCGAAGCGCTTGTGCAAATGCTTGAGCTGCGAGCGCAGCACCCACTTCATGTGCGGGTCGATGACAGTCAGCGGTTCGTCGAACAGGATCGCGTTGACATCCGAGCGCACCAGGCCGCGGCCGAGCGAGATCTTCTGCTTCTCGTCCGCCGTCAGGCCCGCGGCCTTCCGTTTCGCCTTGGACGCCAGATCGGTGATGTCGAGGATTTCCTGCACCCGGCGCCTCACGTCGGCCTCCGGCACGCCGCGATTGCGCAGGGGAAACGCCAGATTGTCGAACACGCTCATGGTGTCGTAGACGACGGGGAACTGGAACACCTGGGCGATGTTGCGCTCCTCGGTGGAGAGATCGGTGACCTCCTCGCCGTCAAACAGCAGCGCGCCCTCGCTGGGCGTCAAAAGCCCCGAGATGATGTTCAGCAGCGTGGTCTTGCCGCAACCGCTCGGCCCCAGCAGCGCATAGGCGCCGCCGTCGTCCCAGGTCAGATCCACGTCCTTGAGCGCATAGTCCTCGGGCCCCTTCGGATGGGGCGCGTAGGCGTGGCGGATGTTCTTGAGCTCTATTTTCGCCATGGTTTCCTCACGCGGCCGCCCTGGCGTTGCCGACGGCCAACGAGCCGTCGGGGTTGAAGACGAAGAACCGTTCGGGATCGACAAACAGTTCGATGGTGTCGTCGACGTCGAGGTTGTGGACGCCATGCGCCAGCGCCACCCAGCGCTCGTCGGCGAAATCGACGTGAATGTAGCTTTCCGATCCGGTGATCTCGCTGACCGCGACGGTGGCGGAGAACGCCACGGCACCCTTGTGCGGTGGTGTCAGGCACAGGTGATGCGGCCGGAAACCGACCACATACTCGCCATCGGCAAGATCGACGGAATGCAGCGGCACCGGCATGGAGACCGAGCCGTCGAGCACGAACTGCGTGCCGCGCTTGGCAAGCCGAAGCGTGTTGAGCGGCGGATCGGAAAACGTCTGCGCGGTAATCAGGTCCGCGGGACGCTTGTAGACATCGATGGTCGGACCGAACTGGGTCACCCGCCCTTCGCTCAGGGTCACCGTGTTGCCGCCCAGCAGCAACGCTTCCGCGGGCTCGGTGGTGGCATAGATGAAGACGGCGCCGGTCTCCGAAAAGATACGCGGCAGCTCGGCGCGCAATTCCTCGCGCAATTTGTAATCGAGATTGGCCAGCGGCTCATCGAGCAGCACCAGGTCGGCGCCCTTGACCAGCGCGCGCGCCAGCGCCGTGCGCTGCTGCTGGCCGCCCGAGAGCGTCAACGGCGTGCGGTCGAGATAGGGGCCGAGCTTCATCAGCTCCGCCGCCTCGCGCACCTTCACCTCGATCGTCGCCCTGTCGGCGCGCGCGACGCGCAGCGGCGAGGCGATGTTCTCAAAGACGGTCATCGCCGGGTAATTGATGAACTGCTGGTAGACCATCGCCACGTTGCGGCGCTGCACCGGCACGCCGGTGACATCCTCGCCGTCGGCGATGATGCGGCCCGACGTCGGCCGGTCGAGCCCGGCCATCAGCCGCATCAGGGATGTCTTGCCCGACAGCGTCGGACCCAGCAGCACGTTGAGCGCACCGCTTTCCAGCCGCAGGCTGACGCTGTCGATATGCGTCTCCCGTCCGACGGTCTTGGTGACATCCACCAGTTCCAGCATGCGTTCCTCCCCATCGCGACAGGCATTCCGGCTGCTAAACGCAGCTCTCGATCCTTGCCGCTTCACTCCCGCCACGGCGCTCCCGGCACCATGGCCCTGCTTCTCACACCGCGTTGGCGGCCTTGATGTCGCCGCCGGCGTGTTCATCCGCAGCGTTGCCGGCGCGCCGTGCGGCCATCCATGCCTCGAGCGCCGCCGCCTCCGCCTCGCTCAGCCGAAGGCCCATCTTGGTGCGACGCCACAGCACATCCTCGGCCGTGCGCGCCCACTCATGATCCATCAAATAGGCAACTTCGCAGGCGCTCAAGTCCCCGCCGAAAATCTCCCCGAGCCCGGCCGCATCGGTTGCATCGGCGAGCATCACGGAAACC
>JBFHII010000387.1:0-3538 GCA_041596535.1 Breoghania sp.
ATGATACATGCGCGCAGAAGGCGAGGATTTCCGGTCCGCGGGCATCTCCGGACGGGTCCCACAGTCCTCGCGCCACGTCCCGGTCCGCGCTGGACCCGGATTCTCAGAGGCCCCGTAGCTCAGCAGGATAGAGCATCAGATTCCTAATCTGAGGGTCACAGGTTCGAATCCTGTCGGGGTCACCAATTTTTTCAATGAGTTAGATTAATGCCGCCATTGATTAGGCCGCCTGTTGAAGCACAGTGCGAGCATGCGGAAGCTCGGCGATGTGCGTTCCCATCTGACTCAACCGGCCGCCACCATGGCTAACGCCGACTGTGGCATCCCTTGGCGCGCGATCAGGGGCCGGAGCGTCAACGACGATCGGCGCGGCGGAAGACGGCGGCCCATCGCCCCCGCCTGAAGCGCCTCGAGGCAACCATCAGTCCGCCCCGCGACTCGACCGCCCCGTTTCACCGCCGCCGCCACGCGGCACGGCCTTGGCGCTCACAGATCAAGAACGATCGTGCCCTTGCCGCGCGACACGCAGGGCATCAGCCGGGTTTTCCGGCGCTCGGGGTCAAGCACCACGTCGCGGTGAACAACCTCGCCCTCGCGATAGCCGCATTCACAGGCGCCGCAGACGCCGATTTCGCACGAGGACTCAAGCGCCACGCCCTTCTCCGCAAGAACCGAGAGCAGGCTCCGGTCGGCGGGAACCTCGATCCTGGAGCCATCCGACGCAAGGACGGCCTCGAAGGCTTCCGGCGTGAAGTCCGCGTCCTGCAACGCGGCAAAGCGTTCCGTATGAAAGCATCCGGCTGGCCAGTCCAGTGACCGGGCCGCCTGCTCCACCGCATCCGTCAGGGACGCCGGGCCGCAGACATAGACCTGCGCACCGGCCGCGCCGGCAAGCACTGGCCCCGGGTCGAGGAAGGCCCCGTCATCCGACATCCAGGTCGTCAGCCGAGGGCCGCAGATCGCCGCAAGCTCCTCGAGCAACGGCGCGCTCTTCGGATTGCGGACGCAGTAGTGGAAGAGGAAATCCGTGCCGTGCCGCTCAAGCGTGCGCGCCATCGCCAGCAGCGGCGTGATGCCGATCCCGCCGGCGATCAGCAGATGCCGGCCGCCGTCCGGGTCGAGCCGGAAGTGATTGCGCGGCGCGGAGACGGGAAGCTCCGCCCCGACAGGGAGATGGCCGTGCAGCCATGCCGATCCGCCGCGGCCGTTGTCCTCGCGCTTGACGGCAATCCGGTAATGGCTGCGATCGTCCGGATCGCCGCAGAGCGAGTATTGGCGCACGCGGCCGTCCGGCAGATGCACATCCACATGGGCCCCGGCCGCCCACGCCGGAAGGCGCGGGCGACGCGGATGCTCAAGCCGGATTGCCATTACGTCGGGCGTCTCGTGACGGATCTCCGCGACGCGCAACTTCATGATCAATCGACTGCTCATGGCCTAGTCCAGCATCTCGATCACGTCGCCGGGACGTATGGTGCCGCCGCCCTCGATGCCGCAATTGAGGCCGGAGCGATTGTAGAGCGGCAGATACACCGGCAGGTCGAGCAGCGTCTCGAGGTACTTGCAAGGGAAGTTCAGCCGCCCGCCGCGCAGGATCACCTCACCGACGCGGAAACGCCGGCCGACGAGATGATTGAGCGGTACCCCGCGCACGGTGAGGTTGCGGCGGTGATCGATCGGATCGAGCTGGATCGGCTCGCCCTGAAGCGGCGGATCATTGCGGCTGATCGCATCCAGCGCCTCCTGTTCGATCAGCGTGATCTCGCGGACGTCGGGACGGGCCGAATAGGATCCCGTGCCGAGGAAGTAGCGATCGCCCTCGATGCCCTGTCCGGGCACGCAGACGGCCTCCTCGAGCTCCTCCATCTCGTAGCTCGCCTGTGGCGCGATATGGATATGGAGCAGGACGCCTTTCCAATCCTTGGTGCCGCCTTCGGTCTTTACGGCCATTTCAGCGGCCGGATGACTGAAGGCCTCGACCATTTCGGGTTTGCTGGTCATCGTGGCTCTCACTTCACGCGGGCCGCGACGGCCTCGATCTCCACCAGTGCATCCTTGGGCAGGCGGGCAACCTCGATGGCCGACCGGGCCGGCGGATTGGTCGGAAAGGCCTCGGCGTAGACGGAATTCATGGCGCCGAAATCATCCATGTTCTTCAGGAACACGGTGGTTTTCAGCACGCTGTCCAGCGATGCGCCGGCGGCTTCGAGCACGATCTTGAGATTGGCAAGCGACGCCTTGGTCTGCGCCTCGATGCCTTCGGCGAGATCGCCCGTCGCGAGATCAATAGGAAGCTGTCCGGAAATGAAGACCAGGTTGTCATAGGCGATTGCCGGCGACAGCGGCACATTGGCGACGGTCACGCTCGGAGGCGCGATGACGGTACGGGACATGGAATTTTCCTTTGTGGTTGGTTCTGAAGGAGGAGTGAAGCGACCTCAGTAGCCGAGATACGTCGGCAGCCAGAGGACGACGGCAGGGAAGACAAGACACACGACGAGTCCCGTCAGTTGCAGCAGGGTGAAGGGGATGACCCCACGGTAGATGTCGCGGAGTGACAGGACTCCCTGCCCTGCCTGACGCAGGTAGAACAGCGCCGGGCCGAACGGCGGCGTGAGATAGGAGGTTTGCAGGTTGACGGCGACGCCGATGGCGAACCAGAGCAGGACCTTGTCGGTGGGGACCGCATCGCCGAAATCCAGCTGCATCACGATCGGCCGGAAAACCGGAAGGATGATCAGTGTGATCTCCAGCCAATCGAAGAAGAATCCCAGCAGGAAAATGATGACCATCAGCAGGGTCAGCAGCATCCAGTCATGCAGGTCGAGCATGTCGATGAGATGGATGATGGCATCGTCGCCGCCGAGTTCCCGGAACACGTAGGAGAACAGCGTCGCCCCGCAGAGAATTCCGAAGATCATGGCGTTGGTCAGCGCGGTGCCGCGGACAACGTCGCGCAACAGGGACACGCTGAACGTCCGGTTGAAGACGGCAAGCAGCGTCGCCCCGAACGCCCCGACACCGGCCGCTTCGGTCGGCGTTGCGAAGCCGCCGATAATCGAGCCGAGCACGCAGATGACAAGGACCGTGGGCGGCAGGAACCCGCGCAGCAGCAGGCCGGCGAAACTGCCGCCGGTATCCGTGTCGCCATCTTCGTATTTGGGCATGCGCTGCGGACTGATGATCGCCACCACGACGATGTAGATGACATAGAGCCCCGACAGGAGCAGGCCCGGAATGATCGCGCCGGTAAACAGGTCGCCCACCGGAATGGCCAGCAGGTCCCCCATGATCACCAGCATGATGGAGGGCGGGATGAGGATGCCGAGCGTTCCGGAGGCGGAAATCACCCCGGCGGCGATCTTCTTGTCGTAGCCGCGATCGATCATCACGGGCAGCGACAACAGGGCCAGCATGACCACCGAAGCGCCGACGATTCCCGTGGTCGCCGCCATGATCGTGCCCATGAGAACCACCGACAACGCCAGTCCGCCGGGAACCCGCCGCAGCAGCAGCGAGAGGATTTCCAGCAGGTGAC
>JBFHII010000388.1:0-3535 GCA_041596535.1 Breoghania sp.
AACGGCGACATCGTGCACCGCGACGAGGCCAGGGTCTCGGTCTACGACAGCGGCTTCCTGCTCGGCGACGGCATGTGGGAGGGCATGCGCATGTACGACGGAAAATGGGCCTTCTTCGACGAACACATGGACCGCTTCTTCGCCTCCTGCAAGGCGGTCTCGCTGGAGGTCGGCATGGACCGGGCGGGCATCCGCGACGCGCTGACCCGCACCGCCGAGGCCAACGGCATGACCAACGACGTGCATTGCCGGCTGATGCTGACCCGCGGCGTCAAGGCAAAGCCGTTCCAGCATCCCTCGCTCAGCCGCTCCGGCCCGACGATGGTGATCATCATGGAGCACTCGAAGCCTGCCGCCGCGCTGCACGCCAAGGGCATCCGGCTGGCCACCGTCCCCCAGGTGCGCGGCCTGCCGATGAGCCAGGACGCCAAGTACAACAGCCACTCCAAGCTCAACTGCGTCATCGCCTGCCTGCAGGCGGAACAGGCGGGCGCCGACGAAGGCCTGATGCTGGACCCGCACGGCTTCGTCAACACCACCAACGCCTGCAACTTCTTCATCGTACGCAGGGGCGAGGTCTGGACCTCGACCGGCGACTACTGCATGAACGGCGTGACCCGCGCCAAGGTCATCGAGATCTGCCGCGACAACGGCATTCCGGTGTTCGAGCGCAATTTCTCGCTCTTCGACACCTATGGCGCGGACGAGGCGTTTCTCACCGGCAGCTTCGGCGGCCAGACCCCCGTCGCCGAGCTCGACGGCAAGCCGATCGGCACCGGCGAGCGGCCGGTCATGGCGCGGATCCAGCAACTCTACAAGGCACTGATCCGGCGCAACATCGAGACGCAACAAGGCTGACGCGCCCGCCGCGCGGCCCGCGCCTGTATCCACGTCATCCCGGAAAAAATCGCCCGCAGGCACCGGCTGCGCTTTTTCTGACGCAACGTCATCGTTTCCGCTATCCTTGGCATGTCATGCAAAGCCAGGGGGCGTCCCGATGCCCGGACGGATCGCAGCACATCGCCTCGATGCCCTTCGCAGGCCGCCGTCCTGCGGGCGGCTCCTGCACCTCGCAGTCGCCGCCGGCGCACTGGCCGCCGCAGCGCTGATAGGCCTGTCCCCCCCCGCGCGCGCCGACATTTCCGCCCGTACCGTCGAGCGCGATTACCGGGTGCGCGGTCACGACGCCCCGGCGCTGGTCCGCTTCATGCGCCGCCGCCCCTTCGCGGGCGACAACGGCCCCGCCATGGCCAACATCCGCCCGCGATACGACCTGCGCATCACCACCAGGCCAGGCGCACGGCGGCGCGGCAAGGCGGCCGCCTGCCAGGTGGGCAGCCTGAAGCTGTCGATCCGCTTTACCATGACCCTGCCCCGCGCCGTGCACGAGCCGCGGTTCGACCGCCGCACCCGGCGGGCTTGGCGGCACTTCACCCGCTTCGCGCGCCGTCACGAGGAGGTTCACCGGCGGATCTACCTCACCTGCGCCCGGCGCTTCCTGCGCGAAGCCGCGCGCCTGTCGTCGGAGCGAAGCTGTTCACGGCTGCGCCGCGACGTCCGGCGCCTGCTGCGCGACCGCGACCGCGCCTGCAACCGCCAGCACGACGCCTTCGACCGGCGCGACTTCCCGCGCCTGAAACACATGGCGCTGTTCACGCTGGCCCGTCAGGCCGCGCCCGCGCGCGGCCGCCGCACGGCCAGGCGCAAAGCCATCCGCGCGCCCAGCATCCGCGCATCCGGCATCCGCGCATCCGGCATCCGCGCACCCATCATCCGCGCGCCCGCCACATCCTCGACCGGACTGACCTGGTTCGGCAACACGCTGATCCGGCGCGGCCGCGATCGCTAGCAGTGCGGCCGGACGGTTCCGGAAACGGCCCCCGAAACACGAAAAACCCGCCGGCTTGCACCGGCGGGTTCTGATAGTCTGCAGTTCGAACAAGCGGATTAGCGCTTGGAGAACTGGAAGCTCTTGCGGGCCTTGGCCCGGCCGTACTTCTTGCGCTCGACGACGCGGCTGTCGCGGGTGAGGAAACCACCCTTCTTCAGCACACCGCGCAGCTCCGGCTCGTAGTGCGTCAGAGCCTTGGAGATGCCGTGGCGGATGGCGCCGGCCTGGCCCGACAGGCCACCGCCGGAGACGGTCGCGACAATGTCGAACTGGCCGTCACGGTCGGCCGCGACGATCGGCTGACGCACGATCATCTGAAGAACCGGGCGACCGAAGTAGGTGCCGAAGTCCTTCTTGTTGATGGTGATCTTGCCGGTGCCCGGCTTGACCCAGACGCGCGCGATGGCGTCCTTGCGCTTGCCGGTGGCATAGGCGCGGCCCTGTGCGTCGATCTTCTTCTCGTAGACGATCGCGGGCGTCGTGTCTTCGGCCGCGGCGCCGCCAAGCGCCTCGCCCAGCTCCTCGAGGGATTGCAGCTCTTCAGCCATGCTCAGCCCTTCCTGGCGTTCTTGGCGTTGAAGCTCGCGACATCGACCGTTTCCGGCTGCTGGGCTTCATGCGGATGTTCGGAACCGGCATAGATCCGGAGGTTCTTCAGCTGGGCATTGGTCAGCGGACCGCCCGGCATCATGCGCTGCACGGCCTTTTCAAGCACGCGCTCGGGGAACTTGCCCTCCATGATCGCGCGCGCCGTGCGCTCCTTGATGCCGCCGGGATACCCGGTGTGCCAGTAGTACTTCTTGTTCTCATACTTGTTGCCGGTGAGAACCACCTTGTCGGCATTGATCACGACGATGTTGTCGCCGCAATCGATATGAGGCGTGAAAGTCGGCTTGTGCTTGCCGCGCAGCCGCATGGCGATCAGCGAGGCGAGGCGGCCGACGACGAGCCCTTCGGCATCGATCAGCAGCCACTTCTTCTCGACTTCCGCCGTCTTGGCAGAATAGGTTTTCATACTGTCGTTCCATAGTTGAACGTGAAACGAGCGGCCAGGACGCAAAGGCACGGGACAAGCCCCCACCTTCAGGAATGCCTGACCGGGTCGGGAGTGGTGATACAGAGAGCCCCTGTCACCGTCAAGCGATTTGTTTTTGAAAAACCAAGCAAAAACAATAGCTTGAAATTATGGTATCATATTACCACATTCTTTGAGTGTTTTTCACCACCGCTACGACACTCCGCGGCAGCCCCCCGGATGTCATCCCGGGCGCGATGCGATGCGCAGTACCGCTTCGCAGACCCGGGACCCAGCAGAGAAACCGCCGCAGACGCTTCCTGTTTCTCCAAGAAGCCAAGCAGCCCCAGGCGCTCGCGGGAAGAATACCTGTACCCTCACGGGCGAGTCTCTCCTGGATTCCGGTTCACGCGATGCGCTTTCGCGCACGCTGCCCGGAATGACGTTGAGACTTGAAGCACAGCAGCAGCCCACCGCGCCTTAGCGCACGACGGCATCACAGCAACCATTGCGCCGGATCGCAAAATAGCCCCTCGCGCTTCAACCCTCCCCGTCATCCCGGACCGAGCGCGCCGCAGGCCGCGTCGACAGATCCGGCAACTGTGTTGTTCGCGGTGTCAGGCATGGAA
>JBFHII010000389.1:0-3530 GCA_041596535.1 Breoghania sp.
CCGCCCTCGGCCTCACCGCCAACCGGGAGATCGGCGCGGCCGAGCCGGACGCCATCCGCGACGTGCTGCGCCGCGCGGCCGCATCCAAGCCGGATTGCATCGCCGTCGTCTGCACGAATTTCAACGCCACCGAGCTGATCGTCGAGATGGAAGAGGAACTCGGCATCACCATCGTGGATTCGATCGCCGTGACCTTCTGGGAAGGCTGCCGAATCGCCGGCCTCGAGGTGGCGATCGAGGGATGGGGACGGCTGCTGGCGGGGAAGGCCTGACACCCATGCCCGCCACCGCGCGCCCTACCCCGGCTCGCGCCGGATCGACACTCAAGGACCTGGAAACCGATGCCTGAATCTGGAAGCGGGCTGGAAGCCCTCGAACGGCGTGCGCGCCACGATCTCGACTGTGTCAACTATCCGGCGTCCGATTGGGTGCCGCCCAGGACCCACCACGGCACACCGGTCGTCGATGTGCTGATCGTCGGCGGCGGCCAGAGCGGCACCTCGCTGGCCTTCCGGCTGTCGCGCGAGCGGGTGACCAATGTCCGGGTGCTCGAGCGCAATCCGGCCGGGGAGGAAGGCCCCTGGGTCACCTTCGCGCGGATGAAGACGCTGCGCACGCCCAAGGAAGTCTGCGGACCGGAATCCGGCTTCGCCAGCCTGTCCGTGCGTGCCTGGTGGGAGGCGAAATTCGGCGAACAGTCCTGGGCGGAGCTCGGACGCATCCCCAAGGAGCTGTGGAACGACTACATCGGCTGGCTGCGCCGGATCACCGGCGTGACGGTGGAAAACGGCGTCGAGGTCACCGACATCGAGCCGCTCTCGGACGATCTCCTGGCGGTGACGGCGACCTCGGATGGCAAGAGCGAGCGGATCATCGCCCGCAACGTCGTGCTCGCCACCGGCATCGAGGGCTGCGGCCGCTGGCTGGTCCCGGAGATGTTTAAGCAAGCCCTGCCGCGCGCGTGCTACGCGCATACCTCGGAAATGATCGACTTCGACGCGCTCAAGGGCAGGCGCGTCGCCGTCATCGGCGCCGGCGCCTCGGCCTTCGACAACGCGGCGGAAGCGCTGGAACACGGCGCGGCCTCGGTCTCCCTCTTCATCCGCCGCAAGCAGATCCCAACCGTCAATCCCAACCGCTGGATGGAATTCACCGGCTTCCTGCGCCATTTCGGTGATCTTGACGACGCCCGCAAGTGGCGTTTCGTCAAGCTGCTGTTCGACCGCAACCAGCCGCCGCCGCAGGATACCTACGAGCGCTGCGCACGTTTCCCGGGCTTCGCCATACACACGGGAAGCCCGGTCCTGCGCGCCGCCCATGACATCACCCATGACGGGGGCGCAGTGACCCTGACGACACCGGACGGCGACCAAATGTTCGATTTCGTCATCATCGGCACCGGCTTCGGCGTCGATCTTGCCGCGCGCCCGGAGCTTTCCCGCTTCGCCGACCAGGTCGCCACATGGTCGGACCGCTACCAGCCGCCGGCGGAGGAGCGTCATCCGCTGCTCGGCGGTTTTCCCTATCTCTCGGACTGCTTCCAGTTCACGGAAAAGACGCCGGGATCCGCCCCCTATCTGCGGCACATCTTCAGCTACAGCTTCGCCGCGATGCCCAGTCTTGCCGGTTCCGCCGGCATTTCGGCGCTGAAGTTCGGCCTCGACCGGCTGAGCCGCGGCATCACCCGCGAACTCTTCCTGGCGGATGCCGACCGCTACTACGACAGTCTGGCCGCCTATGACGAGGCGGAGCTGACGCTTGAGCCCGACGCGGCTTCCACCCCATCCCTTTCTCCTTTCGCCCAGGCAGGCTAACGACAATGGTTTCCGTATCAGACCGCGCCCAGCGCATCACCGAGTCCATGCAGAAGATCCAGAGCCCCTTCGCGCTCGACCCCGAACTGTGTCTCTACAGCCCGCAGGACAACGTCGACTCGCTGCAGCAGCCGCGCATCGCCGACTGGCTGAAGTTTGTGGAAGAGGATTACGAGCCGGCGCTGCCGGCGGCGGACCGCACGGTCCTGCTCTTCCTGCCCTGCACCAAGACCAAGCCCTATCCGTTCTCCTCCGAGCACCAGGCGATCAACAAGCGCCTGCTCGACAGCGGCTTCAAGCCGATGGAGCGGCTTTCCCTGCCGCAGGAACTGCAGGCCCGGCTACAGGATCCGTTCCCGGCGGAAGTCCTGAACCTGTCGCTTCTGTCCGACGGCGAGGGCACAGTCATCCACCGCATGGTGATCTCCGAACCGATGGGTGTGGTCCCCTACGAACACATCGCCGAGTACACGGGCAAGCCGTCGCCCGCCTGCGCCTATGACGATCCCGGCCTGTTCGAGAACAGGGGCAATGCCGTCTCGCCGTGGCGTCCGGATTCCACCGCCGTGCAGGTCTCCGCCACGCGCTGGAAATGGGGCGAAGAGGAAAAGCGCAACTACGTGCTGATGCACAACGCCATGTCGTCGACGGTCGCCAAGGTGATCAACCGCATCGGCCACAACTACACCGACATCATCTCCTGGGTGGCGCCGGGCCTCACCCATCGCAGCTTCGTCATCGGGCGCGACGAGCGCCCCGCCAACAAGGTGGCCATGAAGCGCAAGGTCGGGTCCGAATTCCTGGAACTCACCGGCGCCAACGACGGGCTGCCGGCGGAGCTCAGGATCGACTGCCTGCCGACCATCGAGCAATGCAAGGACGCCGTGGTGCGGCTGGCGAAGCGGCTCGACATCGACAAGAGCCACGCCACCGCCATCTACAGCCGCGGCGGCGCCAATGCGACGCCGCTGGCGCTGCCAGAACTGCTCGACGTGCTGCTCGAGCGCATCAACCGCGCCTGATCGCGCCGCACCGGAAAACAAGGACAGACCATGGCCAACACCCCGCTGAAGCTCGGCCTGAGCGATAGCGACCGCACCCGCCCGATTGCCAGCGGCGAAGCCCCGATCGAGGGCTTCGACGTCGAGGTGAGCATGACCGGCGTGCAGGCGCTGTTCAACGAACAGCTCACCAAGCACACCTATGACGCGTGCGAGTTCCCGCTCGGCACCTATCTCCGCACCCTGGAACAGCCGGACAAGCCCTATCTCGCCATCCCGATCTTCCCGTCACGGCATTTCCGCTTCTCGAGCGTCTTCGTGCATGCCGACAGCGGCATCGAGAAGCCCGCCGATCTCGCCGGAAAGAAGATCGGCGTCGCCGTCTTCGACATGGCAGCGGCGGTGTGGCTGCGCGGCATCTTTCAGGACCATTCCGACCTGCCGCGAACGGCGCCGATCTACGTCACGGCGGGCTTCGAGGGTCCGCGCACCGGTGACGAGCACCCGCAATTCTATCCCGACCGCTTCCGCTTCGAGGAGCGCCGCGACACCGGGCTGGCCCAGCTACTCGCCTCCGGCGAGATCGACGCGCTGTACACGGCCCGCGCACCCAGCACCTGGCCCTCCGACAAGGTCAGGCGTCTGTTCGACGATCCGGTGAGCGAAGAGATCGCCTACTACAGGAAAACCGACATCTTCCCGGCGATGCACGTGC
>JBFHII010000390.1:0-3522 GCA_041596535.1 Breoghania sp.
AGGGCGGCGTAGAGACCCTTGCGCGCCAGCAGCTCGTCGTGCGAGCCGACCTCGACCACCCGTCCCGCATCCATGACGCAGATCTTGTCCGCCTTCTTCACGGTCGACAGCCGGTGCGCGATCATCAGCACGGTGCGGCCCTGCAGCAACGTGTCCATGGCCTCCTGCACCTTGGCCTCGGCGGCGGCGTCCAGCGCGCTCGTCGGCTCGTCGAGCAACACGATCGGAGCGTTCTTCAGGATCGCGCGGGCAAAGGCGATGCGCTGCTTCTGGCCGCCCGACAGGCGGTTGCCGTCCTCGCCCGCCTGCGTGTCGAAGCCGTCCGGCAGGGCGGCGATGAACTCGGTCGCGGCGGCGGCCCGGGCGGCTTCCTCCAGCTGCTCGCGGGTGGCGTCCGGCGAGCCGTAGCAGATGTTGCCGCCCACGGTGTCGTCGAAGATCACCGGCTCCTGGGTCAACAGCGCGCTGGCCCGGCGCACGCTCGACAGCGTGTGGTTGCGGATGTCCTCGCCGTCGATCAGCACGCGGCCGGAGTCCGGGTCGAAGAACCGCGGCACCAGGTTGAGCACGGTGGACTTGCCCGCCCCCGACGGCCCGACCAGCGCGACGCGCGATCCGGCCGGAATCTCCAGCGTGAAATCGGTGAGGACCGGCTTGCCCGGCTCATAGGCGTAGGTGACGTTCTCGAAGGTGATCGCGCCGCCCGGCGCGGCCAGCGGCGTCGCATCCGTCGGCGTCTGCACCATGCTCTTGCGGTCGAGGATCTCGTAGACGCGATTGGCCGCGATCACGCCTTCCATCAGGGTGTTGTGCAGCGAGGCCAGCGTCTTGAACGGCTGATAGACCAGCATGGCAGCGGTCATGAAACCCATGAAGTCGCCCAGCGTCAGCCCGCCGTGAATGCCCTGCCAGCCGCCGTAGAAGATGGCGCCGGCAAAGCCGATGCCCGACAGGCCTTCCGTGATCGGCCCGGTGGCGGCGCGGGTGCGCTGCGTCTGCATGCCGTATTCGAAGGTGCGCTCGATGATCGTCTCGGCGCGCTCCAGTTCGCGGGTCTCCTGGTCGTAGGCCTTGACCACGCGGATGCCGCCCAGCGTCTGCGCGACGATGCGGCCGAGATCGCCCACCCCCTGCAGAGAGCGGTTGACCGACTGCTTCATGCGCTTGCGCTGGAACCGCAACAAGGAGCCGCCCAGCGGCATGACGATCAGCAGCAGCACGGTCAGCAGCCAGTCCATGTAGAGCATCGAGGCGACCAGGAAGACGACCGACAGCAGGTTCTTGACCATGGCGGTCAGCGTCGTGGCGGCGGCCGAGCGTACCAGCCCAACATCGTTCATGAACACCGAGACGAAGCGGCCGGAGTGGGTGCCATGCAACCAGCCCAGATCCGCCATGGCCAGGGTCTCGAACAGCCGTTTCTGCAGGTCCGCGGTGACCCGCCCCGCGATGAAGTTTTCGGTGACCCGCGAGACATATTCCGCGACCGAGCGGATCGCCATCACCACGATGACGATCAGCGGCAGCATGTAGAGCATGGAGGTGTTCTTGGCGACGAAGATCTCGTCGGCGGCACTCTGCATCAGGAACGGCAGCGCGCCGGTGGTGGCGGCGACGAAGGTCATCGTCACCAGCGCCACGATCAGCACCTTCCAGTGCGGCAGCACGTGTTCCTTGAAGATCCGCCGCACGGTTTCGGGCACATGATAGTCGGCGCCGATGTAGCGGTCGTCTTCCGCATCCTTGCGGATGTTGTCGGTCAGAATGTTCCTCAAGGAGGTCGTGCCTCGCCTTTGCTCGGGTCCTGTCGCGGCGAACATTGGCCGTTCCGCCGAAGAGAATAAGCGTCAATTCGCCGGATCCGGAGCGAATTCCCGCCCATCGCGCGGCATCCGCCGCCGCGCGAAGCGTTCGTCAAGATGGCGCCCGGCGCAAGGCCCGTGCGGGGCCGAGCCTAGGCGGCGTCGGTCGCGGGGTCCAGCAGACGGTGCATGTGGACGATGAAGTAGCGCATGTGCGCATTGTCGACGCTGGCCTGCGCCTTCGCCTTCCAGGCGGCATAGGCGGTGGCGTAATTGGGGTAGATGCCGACGATGTCGAGCGCCTCGAGATCCTTGAACTCGACGCCGCTCACGCTGGTGAGTTCACCGCCGAACACAAGATGCAAAAGCTGCTTGGCTGTTTCCTGTCCGCTCATGACCGTCCTGTCTTGTCTCTGTGAAGCCGGCCCGCGCGACCGGCTCTTTGGTCTTGCCCGCCCCTGCGCCGGCCGGAAGGGGCCGGACGGAAAGGGTCATGACGCCGGGCAAGCGATGGCTAGGGCGCCTCCACCGCGCGGTGGACCAATGCGCCGAGTTCGGGCTGAAGCACGGCCGGAGCCGCGACCAGGGCCGGGTGCCGGATGCTCGCCCGGTTGTAGACCAGCGGCGCGCCATCCAGCCCGGTAAGCCGCCCGCCCGCTTCGTGCACCAAAAGATCCGCCGCCGCAAGATCCCAGTCGTGCGCGTTGGCCCGCGCGATGGCCGCGTCGCAGCGTCCGGCGGCCACCAGGGCGATGCGCAGCGCCAGCGAGGGAACCACCAGCCCGGGCGCCACGCCTGCGTCGCGGAAGGCGTCATGCCGGGTGATCATCCGCGGCCCGGCGATCTCCGCCCCCTTCAGCTCGCGGCGTCCGCTGACGCTGGCCGGTGCGCCGTTCAGCGTCGCGCCCGCGCCGGCCACCGCCAGATACATGTCGTCGCGCGCCGGGCAGAAAACGGCGGCGGCGATCGGCCGTCCCGCCTCCACCACGGCGATGCACACCGTCCAGTTCTTGTCGCCGGCGATGAAGCCGCGGGTGCCGTCGATCGGGTCGACGATGAACACGCGCGGGCTGGAGAACCGCGAGCGGTCGTCCGCCGTCTCCTCCGACAGCCAGCCGTAGTCGGGACGCGCGCCGCGCAGCCGCTCGGCCAGCAGCGCGTCCACCGCCATGTCGGCTTCGGTGACGGGCGAATCGTTTGCCTTGGCCCAGACCTGCGGATCCTTGCGGAAATAGCGCAGCGCCAGCGCCCCCGCCTCCTCGGCCGCCTGCCGGATCAGCGCCAGGTCCTGCTGCGCACTGGTGGGCGCGGTGGTGGCCGTCGTGACGGGCTCAGCGTCCTGCAAGGGTCAGTCCTTCGATGGCGATGGACGGGGTCGCGGTGGAGAACCGGTCGTCGAGATCGCTGGCCGGGCGCAGCCGCGCGAACATGTCGATCAGGTTGCCGGCGACCGTCACCTCGCTGACCGGATAGGTCAGCTCGCCGTTCTCGATCCAGAAGCCCGACACGCCGCGGCTGTAGTCGCCCGTCAGGCCGTTGACGCCGTGGCCGATCAGGTCGGTGACATAGATGCCCTCGCCGATCTCCCTGAGCAGCTCCTCGGGCGCGATGTCTCCGGGCAGCAGCGTCAGGTTGGTCGAGCCGGGCGCGGTGCCCGAACCGCCGCGCGAGGCACGGCCGTTGGTCACCAGCCCGAGTTCGCGCGCCACCGGGCTGTCGA
>JBFHII010000391.1:0-3521 GCA_041596535.1 Breoghania sp.
CCTGGGCGGTCTTGCGCTCGGCCCAGGGAACCAGCTGCAGCGTGTCCAGCATCGGCCAGCACACGGCATCCATGTCGCCGGTCTCGATGTGCAGCCCGGTCTCCTCGACCTCGCGGCCCCAGACGTCCAGGCCGAACAGGGAAAAGGGCAGCGCCACACCGCTCTTGAAGATCTTGGGCAGCCCCGAACCCGGCAGCCACTTGCCGCGCAGCACGCCGTTGGTGTCGGGCAGGATCACCTCGAGCGTGTCGAGATCCGGATGCTCCGCGCAGAACCGGTCGACGATTTCGCGCTCGACAGCATCCGGTCCGTTGAAGCGGCGACCGGGAGAACCCGTCGCGACAGCGGTCATCGTGGTCATCGGGCGCTCCGGTGCCGCATGCGCCTTGCGCCAGTGCTCCAGCGGGTTGAATGCTCCAACGCGTGCTCCAATTCCTGCGTGGCGGACGTCAAGCGTACGGCGAGGACCGGAACCGGGCCGGCCCCGCCCCCTGCCGTAATGGCAAACGGCGCCCCTGCGATTGCTGTTTGGGACGAAATGTGATCACGTTATGGGGCCGACTGTCAACTGGGCGAAATGTTCCGTGACCAAAACACCACACGCCAATGCCACGCCGACACCGATCCTCGCAGGGCGGGAGCCGGAACACGATACGCCCGACGACCGGCCCCACGGTGACCAGGCGACGGCCCGGTCCTCGGGCAGCCAGCGTGCGGCCATGCGCGACCGCGTGGAAGCCAGCGTGCGCGAAGCGCTGCTCACCGGCCGGTTCATTCCGGGCAACCCGGTCACCTTGCGCGGACTGGCGGCGGATCTCGGGGTCAGCCCGATGCCGGTGCGTGAAGCCGTCCGGGCGCTGGCCGCCGCGCATGCGCTTGACATGCGGCCCAACGGCCGCATCCGGGTGCCGAGAATGACGGCGCAGCGCTTCGATGAGCTGCTGCACGCCCGCATCCTACTGGAACCGCACATCGCCACAATGGCGCTGGATTTTCTGGACAAGCCGGCGGCCGCCGAGCTGACCCAGATCGACGACGCCATCGACGAAAGCCTGCGCACCGGGGACGTCGAGGGCTACATGCGCCTCAACCACGCCTTCCACTTCCGCATCTACCGCGCAGCGGGATCCGAAGTGGTGCTGCCGCTGGTGGAAAACGTCTGGCTCCAGTTCGCGCCGTTCATGCGCACCGTCTACGGGCGCGTGGGAACCTTTGTCGTCGAGGACATGCACAAGGAAGCCATCGCCGCGATCCAGCGCAATGACCGCGCCGCCCTGCGGCACGCCATCGAATGCGATATAAGGGACGGCATGGGCATTATCGGCCACAGCGTTCTGGGCGCACCGGATGGGGCAGCCTGAGGACGCGCGGCCCCCCCGGTTCATGCGCCGAACGGAGCCCCGCGCCGGAGAACCGGCGTGCGACACGGATTGACAGCCGGGCAAATGTGATCACAAATGGCGGCAAGGCGCATGCCGCCGTACGCAGGAGCCAACGTGAGCGAGACAACAGACAGCCAGGGCGTGCAGGACAATTCCCGCGGGGTCGCCAACGAGGAGGAGGCGCGGACGTGGCTACGCTCGCGCGGCATCGAGGATATCGAATGCATCGTTCCGGATCTCGCCGGCGTCGCACGCGGCAAGATGATGCCGACGGAAAAGTTCTTCTCGGGGCCGGTGATGACCATGCCGGCGTCGATCTTCGCGCAGACGATCTCGGGCGACTATCCGCCGGACGACGAGCGCTTCCAGCACAATCCGACCGACGGCGACCTGTCCTTCAGGCCGGACTACTCGACCCTGTCGATCGTGCCATGGGAGACGGACCCGACCGCGCAGCTGATCCACGACACCTTCACGCGCGGCGGCGAGGAAATGGAAACCGCGCCGCGCAACGTGCTCAAGCGGGTGTTGCGCCGCTATGAGAAGCACGGCTGGCAGCCCATTGTCGCGCCCGAGATCGAGTTCTACCTGGTCAAGCCCAACAAGGATCCCGACTATCCGCTGGAGCCGCCGATCGGCCGCTCCGGCCGCCCCGAGGTCGGCCGACAGTCCTATTCGATCTCCGCGCTCAACGAGTTCGACGATCTCATCGACGACATCTATGACCTGTCGGCGGCCCAGGGCCTCGAAATCGACACGCTGATCCACGAGGAAGGCGCCGCGCAGATGGAGATCAACCTGCGTCACGGCGACCCGCTGGAGCTTGCCGACCAGGTCTTCCTGTTCAAGCGCACCATCCGCGAGGCAGCGCTGCGGCACAACATCTACGCCACCTTCATGGCCAAGCCGATGTCCAACCAGCCCGGCTCGGCCATGCACATCCATCAGTCGGTGCTCGACAAGGACACCGGCCGCAACATCTTCTCGGATGAGAACGGCGAACCGACGGCCGAGTTCATGGGCTTCATCGCCGGTCACCAGGCGTTCCTGTCGAAGGCGACCTGCATCCTGGCGCCCTATGTGAATTCCTATCGCCGCTTCACCCGCAACACGACGTCGCCGGTCAACCTCTTCTGGGGCCCCGACAACCGCACCGTCGGCCTGCGCGTTCCCGACTCGGGGCCGGCTGCGCGGCGGCTGGAGAACCGGGTGCCGTCATCGGATGCCAATCCCTATCTCGCCATCGCCGCCTCGCTCGCCTGCGGGCTTCTGGGGATCGAGCAGAAGCTGCAGCCGGACACGCCACGAAGCGGCTATTCGTCCGACATCCAGCATGCGCTGCCGCGCGGCATCCTTGAGGCCGTGGCGATGTTCGGGGATTGCGACGAGATGAAGGATGTGTTCGGCGAGCGCTTCGTCGCCACGTACCGTGCCATCAAGCAGGAGGAATACGAGACGTTCATGAGCGTTATCAGCCCCTGGGAACGCGAGTATCTGCTGCTGAACGTCTGACGACACGCACGATCAAAACCGCCGCGGCACCATCCGCATGCGGCCAGGCGCGGACCACGCCGGTGGTCCTACGCGCCGGCCTGTCGCGGCCCGACTCCCGATTTCACTTGTATCGCCGTCCCTGGAGAGCCTCATGAACGTTGTGTCCAACATTCATCCCACGAACGCCCTGCGTGAGAGCGACGCCAAACACCACCTGCATCCGTTTTCCGACCACAAGTCGCTGAACGCCGAGGGAAGCCGGGTCATCGTCAGGGGGGAAGGCTCCTGGCTGTGGGACTCCGACGGCAATCGGATTCTCGACGGCATGGCGGGCCTGTGGTGCTCGCAGGTCGGTCATGGCCGAAAGGAAATCGCCGACGTCGTGCACGCGCAGATGTGCGAGCTCGAGTACTACAACACCTTCTTCAAGACCACGCATCCGCCCGTGGTGGCGCTGGCGCAGAAGCTCAGCGGACTGGCGCCCGCGCATCTCAATCACGTGTTCTTCACCAATTCCGGCTCCGAGGCCAACGACACCGTGCTGCGCATGGTGCGCACCTATTGGGCGCTCAAGGGCAAGCCGGAGAAATCGGTGATCATCTCGCGCCACAATGCCTATCACGGCTCGACACTGGCCGGCGCGGC
>JBFHII010000392.1:0-3516 GCA_041596535.1 Breoghania sp.
ATGGTGTCAGCGCCTTCGCGGGCGATCAGGGCCTCCAGTTCGGCGACGCAATGCTCGACGAAGTCGGCCTCGTTCATGTCGAGATCGGGGCGGCGGAAATAGCAGGGCGCCTCGGTGTGCAACACCTGGGAGAGCGGCAGGTCGAACTTCTTGTGGAACAGCTCGAGCCCGGTCAGCGAGCCGGTGACCAGCCCCGACCCGTGATAGCCGCGCCAGCGCGAGATGATCTTCTTCTTTTGCGGCCGGCCGAGGATGTTGTTGTAATACCAGACCAGCTTGACGTTGGTCTCGTTCGCATCCGACCCGCCAAGGCCGAAATAGACCTTGGACATATGCGCCGGCGCACGGTCGAGGATCATCTTCGACAGGGTGATCGAGGCCTCGGTGCCATGACCGACATAGGCATGGTAGTAGGCGAGGTTTTTCGCCTGCTCGGCGATGGCATCGGCGATCTTCTGGCGGCCGTAGCCGACGTTGACGCAATACAGGCCGGCGAAGGCGTCGAGGCTGGTCTTGCCGGCCTTGTCGGTGATGTAGACACCGTCACCGCTTTCCACGACGCGGGTCGGGCTCTCGCCGCGCGCATGGGTTCCCATGTGGGTGGAGGGGTGGAAGAAGTGGTCCCGGTCCCAGGCGGTCAGTTCGTTCGAGCGGTCGAGCATGATGGTTCCCTTGTGTCAGGCTGCGGTATCGACGCAGACGTATTTGAGGTCTGTGAAGGCTTCCAGGCCGTGCCGCGATCCTTCGCGGCCCACGCCCGATTGCTTGACGCCGCCAAAGGGGATTGGCGCGCCGGTGATCTTGACCCGGTTGATGGCGACCATACCGACTTCGAGTGCGGCCGCCATGCGGCGCTGGCGCGCGCCGTTTTCGGTCACGACATAGGCGACCAGGCCGTAGTCGCTGGCGTTCGCCCGGGCCACCACCTCATCCTCCGTGTCAAACGGGGTGATGGCGGCGACGGGTCCGAAGGTTTCCTCGCGCATGATCAGCGCGTCGTCCGGCACGTCGGCAAGCAGCGTCGGCGTGAGGAACAGGGGCCCCGCCGGATGGCGCGTTCCGCCGGTGAGCAGGCGTGCGCCGTGCGCCAGGGCGTCGGCGATCTGCGCCTCCACCTTGGCGACCGCGCGGCCGTGCATCAGCGGGCCGATGTCGATCGCTTCGTCCAGTCCAGGGCCGACATTGAGCGCCGAGATCGCCTCCGCATAGCGGGCCGCGAAGCGGTCGTAGATCGGCCGCGCGACATAGATGCGGTTGGCGGCGAGGCAGTCCTGGCCGGAGGTGGCGAATTTCGCGTCCACCGCGATCGTCACCGCCTTGTCGATGTCGGCATCGTCGAACACGATCAGCGGCGCGTGACCGCCGAGTTCCATCACCAGCCGCTTCATGGTCGGTGCGCATTGCGCGGCGATCAGCCGACCGATCCCGGTGGATCCCGTGAAGCTCATGGCGCGCACGCGGGCATCGGCGCACAGGCGGCCGACAATGGTCGCGGCGTCGCCGGTGACGACATTGAGGACGCCCGCGGGCAGGCCGGCGCGTTCGCCCAGTTCGGCAAGCGCCAGCGCGGACAGCGGCGTTTCGGACGAGGGGTGGGCGACGACGGTGCAGCCGGCGGCCAGTGCGGCGGCCGCCTTGCGGGTCAGCATGGCGCAGGGAAAGTTCCACGGCGTGACGATGCCGACGACGCCCAGCGCCTCGCGCCGCACCGACATCTCGGCATGTGGCAGATGGCTGGTGATGCCTTCCGTGTTCAACCGCCGGGCCTCTTCCGCGTACCACTCGACGAAGGAGGCCGCATAGTCGATCTCTCCGAGGGATTCGGGCAGCGGTTTGCCCTGCTCGAGCGTCATCAGCAGCGCCAGGTCGTCCCGGGCGGCGAGGATCAGGTCGAACCAGCGGCGCAGGATCTCCGCACGCTGCTGCGGCAGCAGTGATTTCCAGGCTGGAAACGCGTCTGCGGCCGCGTCGATGGCGCGGCTGGTCTGATCGGTCGTCAGCGCGGCCACCCAGGCGAGCGTCGCGCCGCTGGCCGGGTCCGTGACCTCGAAATGCGCGGCATTGTCGCTCGCCGTCCAGCTTCCGCCGACATAGGCGAGCTGGCGCAGCAAACGGCGATCGGAGAGGCGGTCCAGCGCGGCATGGCGCTTGGGGCGGGCAAACAACGCGGTCATGCAGGATCTCCCGGATGCGGACGATGCAAGAGAGATAGACCGGGCGGGCAGGAGAGAGAGGCTGTCGAGGAGGCGGTTGAAAGAGAGATTGTCCATGTTGAGGGGGCTGTTGAGACAATGTCTCCGCGGTGGATGCGGCGCGCCGGTCACGAGCCGGTATCCGGCAGCAGTTCCGCCACGGGCAGCACGGCATCCTCCTTCACCGTCTTGGTGACGATGTAGGTGAAGTAGCGGTCGATTCCGATTTCGCGCTCGAGCAACGCGTCGACCAGACGCTGGTAGGCGTCGATATCGCGTGCCATGATCTTCAGGACATAGTCGACGCCGCCGCCCACCGACCAGCAGGCGACGACTTCCGGCACGCCACGGATCGCGTGTTCGAAGCGGTCGAAATCCGCTTGCCGGTGATTGCCCAGCGTGACTTCCATCAGCACCGTCGCCACCGGCGCGATCACGCGCATTGCGAGTTTCGCGTGGTATCCCGAAACGATACCCGCCTTTTCCAGCTTGCGCAGGCGCATCCAGCACGGGGTCGGCGACAGGCCGGCCTGTTCCGCAAGCGCCAGTTTGGTGATGCGCCCGTCGCGCTGGATCGCCTCGAGAATGCGCAGGTCGATCGGGTCGAGTTTGAGGCCGCTCATCGGGTGGTTCCGTGCGTTGTGGTGTCACCCACCATGATGCCGCGAGATTTTGATTGTCAATTGCACTGGTTTTGCTCACATATAAGTCATGACATTTTGGAAGCCCGATCCGACCTTGTTGCGTCGCCCCGCGTATTTGTCCCTCGCCGAACAGATCGCCCGTGCAATCCATGAGGGCAAGCTTGCGAACGGCGAGCGCCTGCCGCCGCAGCGCAAGTTGGCGCATGATCTCAATCTCTCCGTCCAGACGGTCAGCCGCGCCTACGAGGAGCTGATCCGCCGCGACCTGATATCGGGCGAGATCGGCCGGGGCAGTTTCGTTCAGACCATCCGGCGCGAGCCGGCCCCCCCCTATCTGCCGGAGCGATTGGGCGAGGTCATCGATCTGTCGATTCTCAAGCCGGTCTGCGAGGCGATGCACCACGAGCGCTTGAAGCAGGGGCTCGGCTGGCTCGCGGAGAACCTGCCGGCGAGTTCGGCGCTGTCGTTCCGGCCGAATGTCGTATTCCCGCGCCACGGCGTCGTGGCCGTGGAGTGGTTGCGGGACTGCGGCCTGGAGGTGTCGACCCAGAATATTTCGGTGACGAACGGGGCAACCGCCGGCATGACGGTGGCGCTGATGAGCGTCGTGCCGCACGGGTCGACGCTGGCGACGGAGATGGCCGGCCATCACACGTTGCGGCCGCTGGCCACCTATCTGG
>JBFHII010000393.1:0-3481 GCA_041596535.1 Breoghania sp.
AATGCGGCGTCCGCGACCGAGGACCGCATGCGCGATCTGCGCGCCGCCATGGACGGCGAGAAGGATCGCGCCAAGCGCAAATCAATGCGGGACGAGTTGCAGCGGCTGCGCGACACGGCCGCCGATCAGCGGCGCCAGGAGCGCCGGGCCGAACGCGAGCGTCGCGATCGTCAGCGGCACCTGGACATCGTGCGCGAGGATTCCTTCGCAGAACTGCGCGTTCTGGCGCCGGGCTGGACCCCGCAGTAGGCGGGCGCCGGCCCACGGGTAAAACGGCCCAGGGGTGAAGGCGGCTCAGTATCCGGGCAGCACCAGGACCCTGGGCAACTTCGGCAGGGTGTTCTGCGATATCGTGATGCTCGGCGTGGCGTTGATCTCCACGTCGAAGACCTCGCCCATGGCGGAAACGAACTGACTCAACCGGAGCGGGCCGAAGGCATGCATCGGGATCAGCAGGCTGGCGCGCACCCGCTTGGCGATATCGATCATCCCCGACTGCCCCATCGTGTAGGTGCCATCGACCGGCACGAAGAGCACATCGAGACGGCCGATCATCGCGTAATGCGCTTCCGTCAGACGATGGTGCAGATGACCCAGGTGACCGAGACACAGGCCGGCTACCTCGAAGATGAATATCGAGTTGCCGTCGGTTTCCGTGATGCCGAAGTCATTGCGGATGTCCGTTGTGACGTTGCGGATCAGCACGTCGTCCACCACCAGCAGATGCTTCGCGGGCCCACCCTCGGGATTCCAGCCGCGCAGCACATGTTCGATGGCTGGATCCGGGTTGGCGGTGTAATGCGAGGAGTGGGCATGGTTCATGGTCACCACGCGGGGCACACCCTCGATGCCGGCGTAGCCATTGTAGTCCGTGGCGATCGTCACCCCGCCGCCGCTCTCGATGCGAAAGGTCGAATGGCCGACATAGGTGATGCGCACATCATGCGGCGACAGTGGGCCCATGGCGTCGGAAACCGCAGCCACCCTGACGACAGGCGCCCGGTAAGGCGGCACTGACGCCATGGCCAGGCACTGGCTGACGGGGACCCCCGCCACGGGGTCCTGCACCCGCAGCGGCGCGGCCTCGGTCATGACCGAAAACACGCCGGTCACCGTCAGAACGGCGATCGCGAGCGCATGCACGCCACGCCGGCCAATCGCGGTCCTCATGATGCAGTTGCCCTTCATGCCCGGTCCTCGCGGGTCAATGCGCCGTCAATTGCAGGCGGCGACACACTTGTTGTATTCGCTCTGACATATGGCCGTCGGCTGGTAGCGCGATTCCTGGCGCGCCGTACAAGCGGCGCGCGCCCGGGTGCACTGGCGTTTGCATTCCGCGCCGGAGGCTTGCGCAAAATGCACCCCCCGGACTGTAATGGTGGCCGCCCCCTGCTGCATCGCCCGCGCCGAAACGGCGCCCGACGGCGCGGGTTCCTGTGCGGCGGAGAGCGGCGCGGCCACAAGTCCCGCCCCGATCACGGCCAGAAAAGCTGCCGTGGAAAATCCGATCGTCACGATCTCCTCCCGGTCTGTCGTCCCTGCCCCGCCCGCAAGGCGCATGCCTCTGCGTCAACAGTATCGGCACAAGGGCGCGGGGCAAGCAAGGGGTGGTCCGGCGCGGTAAACTCGGCGTGAACACCTCCGGTCGGCACCGCGATATTTCGTGCAACCGCCGCCCTCCCCGGGTCGGATGATGCCGCGTCCGCGGTCAAACGAAAATGGCCCGGCGCAATGGCCGGGCCTGTCGAATTCATCAAATCGGAGGTTGCCGTCAGGCGCCGGGCTGCTTCACCATCCGCAGGTACGGCTTCAGGGTCTTGAACCCGTCCGGAAACTTCTTCCTGGCATCCTCGTCCGACACCGAGGGAACGATGATGACGTCCTCGCCGTTTCGCCAGTTGGCGGGCGTTGCGACCTGATGCTTGGCGGTCAGCTGCAGCGAATCGATGACGCGCAGCACCTCGTCGAAGTTGCGGCCGGTGGAGGCGGGGTATTCGATCTTCAGCTTGATCTTCTTGTCGGGACCGATGATGAACAGCGAACGCACGGTGGCGGTGTTGTCGGCGTTCGGATGGATCATCCCGTAGAGGTTGGCGACGGTCTTGTCGGGATCGGCGATCAGCGGGAAATTCAGGGCCACGCCCTGGGTTTCCTTGATGTCGCCAATCCAGGCGCGGTGCTCTTCGATCGGATCGACCGACAGGCCGAACACCTTGACGCCGCGCTTGTCGAACTCATCCTTCAACTTGGCGGTGTAGCCGAGCTCGGTGGTGCAGACCGGCGTGAAATCCGCCGGATGCGAGAACAGGACGGCCCAGTGACCGTCGATTGCGTCGTGAAATTTCAACGGCCCGTCGGTCGTCTCGACCTCGAAATTCGGGGCAACGTCGCCGAGAAGAAGTGCTGACATGAAAAACTCCAGGAACAGATTCGGCAGGATGCGCGCGGCGGCAGTGGTTGCGCCGCGGGCACGATCATTGACATAGTATCTTCGCGCCGGATTTGCAGGCGGCGAACTGCCGCAGGACCCGGCCGGCGCGCGCCGGTCGCCTCAATCGTCCATCTTCAGCGCCTGGATGAAGGCTTCCTGAGGGATCTCGACCCGGCCGAACTGCCGCATCTTCTTCTTGCCGGCCTTCTGCTTGTCCAGCAGCTTGCGCTTGCGGGTGGCGTCGCCGCCGTAGCACTTGGCCGTCACGTCCTTGCGCATTGCCGAAAGCGTCTCGCGCGCGATCACCTTGCCGCCGATGGCCGCCTGGATCGGGATCTTGAACATGTGCCGCGGGATCAGCTCCTTGAGCTTTTCCACCATCGCCCGGCCGCGCCGTTCCGCCTGGGAGCGGTGAACCAGCATCGACAGCGCATCTACCGGCTCGTCGTTGACCAGAACCGACATCTTCACCAGATCGCCGGCGACGTAGCCGGTGATCTGATAGTCGAAGGAGGCGTAGCCCTTGGAGATCGATTTCAGGCGATCGTAGAAATCGAACACCACCTCGTTGAGCGGCAGGTCGTAGGTGACCATGGCGCGCGTGCCGACGTAGGACAGATCAACCTGGCGGCCGCGACGGTCCTGGCACAGCTTGAGAATGCTGCCGAGATACTCGTCCGGCGTCATGATCGAGGCGCGGATCCACGGCTCGCGAACCTCGGAGATCTTGACGACGTCGGGCATGTCGGCGGGATTGTGCAGCTCGATCTCGGTGCCGTCGGTCATGCTCATCTGATAGACGACGGAGGGTGCGGTGGCGATCAGATCGAGATTGAACTCGCGCTCCAGCCGCTCCTGGATGATCTCCAGATGCAGCAGGCCGAGGAAACCGCAGCGGAAACCGAAGCCCAGCGCCGCCGAGGTCTCCATCTCGAAGGAGAAGCTGGCGTCGTTCAGGCGCAGCTTGCCCATCGCCGCACGCAGGTCCTCGAAGTCGTTGGCATCGACCGGGAAGAGCCCGCAGAAGACCACCGGCTGGGCCGGCTTGAA
>JBFHII010000394.1:0-3475 GCA_041596535.1 Breoghania sp.
CCAGCAGCACGCTGCCGCGATCGGGCTCCATCAGCCGCACCAGGCAACGTCCGACGCTCGACTTGCCGGACCCGGATTCCCCCACGATGCCCAGCGTCTCGCCTTCTTCGAGCCGCAGGTTGACGTCCTTGACGGCCTCGACGACGCGCGCGGGGCCTGAGAACAGGCCGCCACCGGTGCGATAGGTCTTGTGCAGGCCGATCACCTCGAGAATGCGCGGCTTCTTCTGCCGGGCCGCGCCCTCGTCGGTGCCGATGCGCAGCGTCGGAATGGCCGCGATCAGCTTGCGGGTGTAAGCGTGCTGCGGATCGTCGAGCACAGCATCCGCCGGGCCGCTCTCGACGATGCGGCCTTCCTGCATCACCGCGACCTTGTCGGCGATCTCGGCGACGACGCCGAAATCATGGGTGATGAACATCACCGCCATGCCGTGCTGCTTCTGCAGAGTGCGCACCAGCTCCAGAATCTGCGCCTGGGTGGTCACGTCGAGCGCCGTCGTCGGTTCGTCGGCAATGAGGATGTCGGGCTCCAGCGCCAGCGCCATGGCGATCATCACCCGCTGGCGCTGCCCGCCGGAGAGCTGGAACGGATAGGCGCGCACGGCCTTCGCCGGTTCGGGAATGCCCACCTCGTCGAGCAGTTCCACGGCCCGCGCCTTGCGCCCCTTGGCACTCAGCAGACCATGTGCCTCGAACACCTCGCAGATCTGGTCCTCGACCCGCATCAGGGGATTGAGCGCCGACATGGGCTCCTGAAAGATCATCGCCAGCCTGCGGCCGCGCAGATCCATCAGCTGCGTCTCAGACAGCTCCAGCAGATCCAAGCCGTCGAACAGGATCCTTCCCGCAACCGGGCGCACCAGATCGGGCAGCAGGCCCATCATGGCGTTGGCCGACATCGACTTGCCGGACCCGGATTCACCCACGATGCACAGGATCTCGCCGGCGTTCAGATCGAAGCTGACGTCATCGACCGCATAGGGGCGGTCGGCGCCCTCGGGCAGCGAGATGCGCAGGCCTTCGATGCTCAGGACCGGTTTCGTCATGGCCGCGCTCCTATTTGCCGCGCCGCGCAAGGCGGGGATTGAGAGCATCGTTGAGGCCCTCGCCGATGAGATTGAGCGCCAGGACGGTCAGCAGGATAGCGACGCCCGGGAAGAACGACAGCCACCAGGCCTGGCGGATGACGGTGCGCGCCGCCCCGATCATGTAGCCCCAGGACATCAGGTTCGGATCGCCCAGCCCGAGGAACGACAGCGACGATTCCAGCAGGATCGCGGTGGCCACCATCAGCGAGGCCAGCACGATGATTGGAGACAGCGTATTGGGCAGGATCTGGCGCCAGATGATGGTGGCGCTCGATTGTCCGGAGAGCACCGCGGCCTCGACGTATTCCCGCGAGCGCAGCGACAGCACCTCGCCGCGCACCAGCCGTGAGACCGGTGGCCAGCTGACGATGGCGATCGCCGCGATGATCGACTGGATGCTGGGCTCGAAGATGGCCACCAGCACGATCGCCAGCGCGAAGCTCGGCACCGTCTGGAAGAACTCGGTGAAGCGCATCAGCGCGTCGTCGATCCAGCCGCCGAAATAGCCCGCCAGCGCGCCGACGGGGATGCCGATCAGCAGCGCGACGACGGTGGAGACCAGCCCCACCAGCAGCGACACCTGCGCGCCGTAGGCAAGCCCGGCGACCACGTTGCGGCCGAGCGCGTCGGTGCCCAGCGGATAGGCGTCCATGCCGAACGGCGGCAGGAAGGGCCGCTGCACCATCTTCCACGGCGAGACCGGGAACAGCAGCGGCGCCAGCACCGCAACGGCGACGACCAGTGCCAGGATGATGATGCCGATGACCGCGCCGCGGTTGCGGCTGTAGCGTTTCCAGAAGTCCGTCATCATGACACCCGGATTCTTGGGTCAACGACACGATAGAGAATGTCGGTGATCAGGTTGAACAGCAGCACCATGGCGGCGGAGACGAAGAACACGCCGAGCAGCACGTTGTAGTCGCGCTGCGCCAGCGCCTCGAACATCAGCCGGCCGATGCCCGGCCAGGCGAACACCGTTTCCGTCAGCACCGCGCCGCCGACGAGCTGGCCTGCCTGAAGGCCCGCCAGGGTGACAACCGGCAGCATGGCGTTGCGGAAAACGTGCCGGCGCTGGATGATTCCGGGCTTGAGTCCCTTGGCGCGGGCGGTCTTGACGAAATCGAGCTGGCTGACCTCCAGCATGGAAGCCCGCGTCATGCGCATGTAGACCGCCATGAAGAACAGCCCCAGCGTGACCGCGGGCAGGATCAGATGCTCGCCGATGTCCAGCACCCGGCGCCAGCCCTCATGGTTGGCGCCCACCGTGACGTAACCGAAGCCCGGCAGCCAGTTGAGATAGACCGAGAACACCAGCACGGCCATCAGCGCCACCCAGTAAAGCGGGGTCGCATAGAACAGCAGCGCCAGGGTGGAGATCACCGTGTCCGACCACTTGCCGACACGGGCGGAGGCCAGCACGCCGGCCATGGTGCCCAGCAGCAAGGCGATGACGAAGGCCGTCAGGGTCAGCAGCAGGGTGGCGGGCAGCCGGTCGAAGATCAGATCGGCCACCGGCATCTGCTGGCGATAGGAGAAGCCCAGATCGAGCTGCACGACGCCGCCGAGATACAGGCCGAGCTGGGTCAGCAGCGGCTTGTCGAGGCCGAACTGCTCGCGCAGCTGGGCAATGAACTTCGCGTCCGCGGCCCCTGCCTCGCCGGCCATGACGGCCGCCGGATCGCCAGGCGCTGCGTGAATGAGAAAGAAATTCAGAACGAGAATGGCGAGCAGGATGACCACTGCCTTCGCCAGGCGCATTGCGATAAAGCGTAGCATCGGACCCTTTCAGCGCCGTGTGCCGGCGGAACCACCTCCGGCCAGCACGGTCCTGCCGGTCGATATGACACGGCGGGCCGTACGGCCGGACGGGGCGGCACGCGGACGCTCGGCCCGCGTGCCCGGATGACAGGAAGCCTACTTTTCGATGTAGGCGTTCTTGAAGCCGTCGTTGACGCCGATCGCCGTCGTCACAAGGTCCTTGACCGAGCACCGGGAGATGGTCGGAAAGCCCAGCTCAAGCAGCCATGCGACCGGAACGTCGTCGGTGAGGATCTTCTGCACCTCGGTGTAGATCGCCTGGCGTTCCGCATCGGTGACGGCCAGCGCCGCCTGTGCGAAGAGTTCGTCCACCTTCGGGTTCTCGTAGCCCTCGACATTGTTCCACGGGGAGCCCTTGGCGATGTTGGTCGAGACATATGTGCGGGCAACACCCAGGGCCGGATCACCGTACTGATAGAGGTACGTGAAGGCCATGTCGTAGTCCCACTGGGACGTCTTCTCGTTCCAGCCGGCCACGTCTGCGCTGTCGATCTCCACCTCAATACCAACCTCGGAGAGGTTCTGGCGCACGGCTTCCGCCCAGCGTTGCCAGGTTTCGCCATAGGGCAG
>JBFHII010000395.1:0-3444 GCA_041596535.1 Breoghania sp.
GCTGGAGGCGATCTTTTCGCTCGGCGCCGGGGTCGATCATCTGATGCAGATGCCGGATCTGCCCGACGTGCCGATCGTGCGCATCGTCGATCCCGACCTCACCATGCGGATGACCGAATGGGTGACGTTGCAGGTACTCGGCCACCACCGCCGCCAGCGGCTGTACGCTCGCCAGCAGGCGCGCGGCATCTGGAAATCCCACAGCCAGCCGCCGGCATCCGCCGTCCGCGTCGGCATCATGGGGCTCGGCGTCCTGGGCCAGGATGCGGCGCAAGTGCTTGCACGGATTGGCTTTCAGGTCGCCGGCTGGAGCCGCACCGAGAAGCGGATAGAGGGCATCGAGACATTCTGCGGCCCCGACGGGCTCGATGATTTCCTCGGCCGCACCGACATTCTGGTCAACCTTCTGCCGCTGACTCCGGAGACCGAAGGCATTCTCAACCAGGGCCTGTTCAACAAGCTGGCCCATGATGGCGCGGGACATTTCGGCGAGGACGGCCCCGTCCTGATCAACGCCGGCCGCGGCGGCTCGCAGGTCGAGGCGGACATCGTCAAGGCGCTGTCCAACGGCACGCTTTCGGCGGCAACCCTCGATGTCTTCGAGATGGAGCCGCTGCCGAAAGCCTCGCCGCTGTGGTAGAATCCCCTGATCACCGTGACCCCGCATGTCGCGGCAGAGTCCGATCCAGATGCGCTGTCGCGCTATGTGGCCGCCCAGATCCGCGGTCATGAGGCCGGCGAGCCCCTGCAGAATCTTGTCGACAGATCAGTGGGTTATTGATCAGCGGGTGTTGCAGCCCCAGACACGGATCTCGCATCCGGGCGCGCGCGAGTCGCATTCGTCGAACGCCGTGTATTCGGCCGCATCCCGGGTCGGCCCGACGCCCCAGCCGTAGGTGCCGTTGGGCGCGGAGGCATAGGCGCCGCAGCCGTTCTTGAAGCGCACCACTACCGCGCAGCCACGGCCGCACTCGCGCAGGGCGCGCCGGTCCGCGTCACGCGGATTGTTGTAATCGTACGAATAGCCATAGGCGCCGGTGGACGCGCGATAGGCGAGCGAGCCGTGCCGATCGGCAGCAGCGGCGGCAAGCGGCGCCAGTACCGTGAACGCGGCCAGAACGGTCAGCGATTTCGACAGAATTTTCATGTGGTTCCCCTTCATTCAGCCCAGCCCCCAGCGTGGCGGGAAATCCTTAAAATGTTGCAAGCGCCAAAGGTTTTCCGCCCGATCAGGAGAGCCGCTTGACCGCGGTCACCGCGCCGAACTCTCCGGCCGCGATCCGCGCGATGGCTCCGGCAACCGGCTCGCGCGCCACCGTCATGGTGTGGCCGTTGGCGTGCAGCAGCGTCGCCGCATCGCTCATGATGCCGACGTGACCCTTCCAGAAAATCAGGTCTCCGCGCATCAGGGCGGGCAATCCGGATGAAATATCAATTGCTTCTCCGAGATCGCGCGCCTGCATGTCGCTGTCGCGCGGCGCCGGGATGCCGCTTGCCGCCAGGGCCAATTGTACCAGCGCCGAACAATCGAGTCCAAGGCTCGACCGCCCGCCCCAGAGATACGGCGTGCCCAGAAAACTCTCGGCCACCGCCACCCAGTCCGCCGCCGTCTCATCCAGCGGCGCGAGGTGGTCGGCGATCATCGCCGAGCCATCGGCCAGCATCGCGTAGCGTGTGCCACGGGTCTCGCGCTCGCCCACGACCGTGACCTGCGCCAGCATCGACAAACAACCGCGCGCGGGAAACCGCAGGTCGGCTCCGGGATACAAAAAACTTCGCAGGGTCATGACCTTATGGGTCGGTGCGGGATCCGCCTCACCCAGCGCGTCAGCCTTGAGCCAGCCAACATAGCCGTCGGTTCCGGACTGCACCCACGCCCAGCCGCCCGCCGTCTCGTATAGCGTCACCGGCTCGCCGAACAGCAACTCCGTGTCGATGGCCTGATCCGCGTCGGGGTCGCGGCGCAACGGCACGAGCGGCGCGGCGATCCGTCGGGACTCGCCGGTCACGAACCGCGCGGCCTCCACCGTGCCCTGCAGATGGGCGGCAGCCAGATCCGGACGCCAGGCATTCACGCGACGATCGAGCATCACAGCCTCAGTTCCGCGGCCTTTTCGACCACCAGGTCCGCCAGCCGCTCGAGGTGCAGCGCGCCCTCGACGGTGCGCAGGATCACCACGTTGCGGCGATCGGCCTCGTCGCGACGACGGTCCAGCAGTTTCATCCGCCCCATGGTGTCGAGCGCGCGGGTGATCGCCGGCTTGGTGACGCCGAGCTTCTTGGCCAGCCCGCGCACCGAATGCGGCGGCGGCTCCAGATAGACGGTCAGGAGAATCGTCATCTGCCGGGCCGTCAGGTCCTGGTCGCCATCCTGGACCAGCGCCAGAGTGACGTCATGCCACAATTTCAGCGCCTGGCTGGGACGGATTTCAATGGGCATCGGCTGCGGCCTTCAACGGGAAAATCAACGTCAGGATAGCGCCATTTCGTTTCGGTTCCGTTATAGACCGCCCGCAACCGCCGCTTCAAGTAAGGTGCTGCCCGCATGGCGGATTTCCGCCATGCGCAAGCAATCCCAAACCGCCATCGCGGTCATTGCGGTCGCGGCGATCAGGCCGCGTAACGCTCCTTGAGCAGCGCATACAGCGCGCGAATGCCCTGCGCCTCGCCGCCCAGTGGACGGCCGGCCTTGGCCGCCGGGTTCCAGCCGTAGATGTCCATGTGCACCCAGGTATCGGCATTCTCGACAAAGCGGGCGAGGAACAGCGCCGCGGTGATCGAGCCGCCGAAGGGACCGCTGGAAATGTGGTTGATGTCGGCGACCTTGGATTCCAGCATCGCCGCATAGGGCTTCCACAGCGGCATGCGCCACAACGGATCGGCGACCGCTTCGCCCTTGGCGGCGAAGCCGTCCGCGAAGCTCTCGTCGTCGGTATAGAACGGCGACAGTTCCGGACCGAGCGCCACGCGTGCGGCGCCCGTCAGCGTCGCCATGTCGATGATCAGTTCTGGGCTTTCCTCGTCTGCCAGCGCCAGCGCGTCGGCCAGGACCAGCCGGCCTTCCGCGTCGGTGTTGCCGATCTCGACACTCAGGCCCTTGCGGCTGGGAAGAATGTCGCTGGGGCGGAAGGCATTGCCGGCAATGGCGTTTTCGACCGCCGGAATCAGCACACGCAGATGCAGCTTGAGGCCCGATGCCATGATCATCGAGGCGAGCCCCAGAACATTGGCGGCCCCGCCCATATCCTTCTTCATCAGGAGCATGCTGGACGGAGGCTTGATGTCGAGCCCGCCGGTGTCGAAGATCACGCCCTTGCCGACCAGCGACACACGCGGATGGGCCGCGTTGCCCCAGCGCATGTCGATGAGCCGCGGCGCGCGCGTGCTGGCCTTGCCGACTGCATGAATCATCGGGAAATTGGCCACGAGCAGATCCTCGCCGAC
>JBFHII010000396.1:0-3443 GCA_041596535.1 Breoghania sp.
ATCGATCAATGAGCGTGCAATACGATGTGCTGGTGCCGGGTTCCAGCCTCGCCTTCGACGGTGGCTTCTACGGCATATCCGCGATCGCGCTGGTCACCTCTGGGGAAACGAAGGCGCTGTTCGACTGCGGCCACGGCGTCACGCGGGGGCTGCTGCTCAAAGCACTCGGAGCGCGTGGCCTGACGCCGGACGACATCGATCTTCTGGTGTTCAGCCACGGCCATTTCGACCATGTGCTCAACCTCGATCTCTTCCCCGACGCGCCGATCCTGATGAGCCGCGACGAGCGCGACTACATCGAGACTCCCTTCCCCGACGATCCCGCCACGCCGCGCTACCTGCCGGCTGTCCTGGCGCCGCGCGACGTGCAGCTGATCGACGGCGAGGCAGAGATCCTGCCCGGCGTGACGCTGTTCCCCACCCCCGGGCACGCGCCCGGTCACGTGTCGCTGGAGCTTGCGACGGAAAACGGGCCGGTGGTGCTGGCGGCGGACGCGCTGAAAACGGTGCGCGAAGCTTCCACCGGCATTCCGGATATGGAGATTGATCCGCAGAAACGCGGCGCGGCCTCCATTCAGGAGGTCCTGCGCCGGGGACGGATCATCGTTCCGGGACATTTTCCGCCGATCCACCGCGGCGACGACGGCAAGCTCTCGTGGACGGAAATCCAGGAGATGCCGCTGCTGATCCGGTGATGCCCGGTGCGGCCTATGCCTTGCCGGAGGCCGCAAGCGCCGCCCGGGCCGCAGTACAGCCGGCGCCGCGCCCCGCGATGGCGCGCAGGTGCCGCCGCATCAGCACGGTGAACAGAACCAGCGCCGGCAAGGGACCGCTGGTGAACGGCAGTTCCATGCCGTATCCGGTGCTGAAGAAGGTCAGCGCGATGGCCAGCGCCAGTGCCCCGGTCTCGAAAGCCGCGAACCGTTCCTCCAGGCCCATGCGGACCAGCAGCACCACCGGGATCGCCAGCAGGGCCATGTCGTAGTCGAGCATGAAGGGCGTCGCCAGGCAGGCGCCCGCCGCCAGCAGCGCGCCCTTGAGCGGCATCGACCGCGATGCGTGCCAGACCCAGACGACGGCCAAGAGCACGCCGACGGAGACGCACAGTTGCGCGGCCATCGCCAAGCCGGCGTCGAGCCCCAGCTGGCGCAGCCACGCGTAGACCGAGACCATCTTGGCGATCTCCACGTAGCCCGCATCCAGGGTCTCGCGCGCAAAGCCCGCCTGCGCCGCGAACGCCTGCCAGGCCTCGACGCCAAAGACGACCACGCTGACGATGGCCACGCCCGTGGCCGTCAGGGCGGCGCCGAGGAAGGTCCGGTACTCGCGGCCGGCCAGCAACGCGAAAGGGATCAGGATTCCGAAATGCGGCTTGTAGGCCATCAGCCCGATCAGCACGCCGGCGACCCAGCCGCGCTCGCGGAGCAGGCAGGCGATGGCGCCGCCCAGGAGCGCCAGGTTGAGCAGGCTGTTCTGGCCATGCAGCACGCAATAGAGCAGCGCCGGGAACATCAGCGCCAGCCACCAGCCGTCGCGGCCGCCCAGCAGGGCGCGCAGGCTGACGGCGGCGGCGGTCAGAGACAGCAGCTCGAAGCTTGCCACGGCGAGGCTGTAGGGCAGCAGTCCGAAAGGCGCCACGTAGAGAAGCCAGCTCGGCGGATAGAAGAAGGCAACATTGTCGAAGCCGAGCAGCGTCTTTTGCCACGCGGAGAAGGCGGCAAAATCGTAAGGCAGCAACGGCTCGCCCGCCCATACGGCGCGCGCCGCCGACCAGAAGGACACGAAATCCGGGCCGAGCGGATGAACGCCGTTCACCAGGCTGATCTGCACTTCCAGGTAAAGGCGGCCGAGATACAGCGGCAGCAGGATCACCACGGCCCACGCGAGCGCCTGCCGGCCCAGCCCGGGCCCTTGCGCCATGTTGCGAACCAGAGCGATCATCGTCCGCCGTCTCCCCTTGCGAAGGCTCAAGAGATAGCCCGCCGCCGCTAATTTTTTCCTAAGCTGCCATGGATCACTTCCGGTAGGGTCTGGCTGTGCGACACCCGTCAATTCGACCCAGCCGGGACTGGCCGGCGGGACTGGTTGGCGGGACTGGTTGGCGGGACCCGTCACGCGTCATTGACAATTTATCGATAAATTGTCAGCATCCATCCAATTCTTTCGGCACCAGACATCGGGACACACCTATGACGGCGAAATGGGACTTCTGGATCGACCGCGGCGGCACCTTCACCGACATCGTGGCCCGCACGCCCGAAGGCGAGATTCGCGCCCACAAGGTGCTGTCGGAAAATCCGGAAGCCTATCGCGACGCCGCCATCCAGGGCATCCGCGAGCTGATGGGCGTGGCCAAGGGCGAACGCGTGCCGGCGGAGCAGATCTCGGCCGTGAAGATGGGCACCACGGTGGCCACCAACGCGCTGCTCGAGCGCAAGGGTGACCGCACGCTGCTGGTGATCACCAAGGGTTTCCGCGACGCGCTGGAGATCGGTTACCAGGATCGCCCGGACATTTTCGCCAAGGAGATCATCAAGCCCGAGCTGCTGTATGAGCGCGTGTCGGAGATCGACGAGCGCGTGCGCGCCGACGGCACCGTGGAACGCGCCCCCGATCTCGACGCGGCGCGCGCGGCGCTGCAGCAGGCCTATGACGACGGCATCCGCTCCGTGGCGATCGTCCTGATGCATGCCTACGCCTATCCCGAGCATGAAAAGCAGATCGCCACGCTTGCCCGCGAGGTCGGTTTCCCGCAGATCTCGATTTCGCACGACGTCTCGCCGCTGATGAAGCTGGTGGGCCGCGGCGACACGACCGTGGTCGACGCCTATCTGTCGCCGATCCTGCGCCGCTACGTGGAACAGGTCGCCGAAGAGCTGCAGATCGACGGCACCGGCTGCCGCCTGATGTTCATGCAGTCCTCGGGCGGACTGACCGCGGCCGAACTGTTCCAGGGCAAGGACGCCATCCTGTCCGGTCCCGCCGGCGGCGTGGTGGGTGCCGTGGAAACCTCCAAGATGGCGGGTTTCGACAAGATCATCGGCTTCGACATGGGCGGCACCTCGACCGACGTGTCGCACTTTGACGGCGATTACGAGCGCGCCTTCGAGACGGAAGTCGCCGGCGTGCGCATGCGCGCCCCGATGATGATGATCCATACCGTGGCCGCAGGCGGCGGCTCGATCCTGCATTACCGCGACGGCCGCTTCCAGGTCGGCCCCGACAGTGCCGGCGCCAATCCGGGACCCGCCTGCTACCGCCGCGGCGGGCCGCTGGCGGTCACCGACGCCAACGTCATGACCGGCAAGCTGTCGGCCGATTTCTTCCCCAAGATCTTCGGCCCCAACGCCGACGAGGCGCTCGACGAAGAGGCGGTGAAGACCGCCTTTGCCGCCATGGCCGAACAGATCGGCGATGGCAGGACGCCGGAGGAAGTCGCGGAC
>JBFHII010000397.1:0-3430 GCA_041596535.1 Breoghania sp.
CCCTGGGGGCTGATTCTGTTCGCCCGCAATTGTCTCGAGCCGGCCCAGATCCGTGATCTGGTGGCCACCTACCGTGCCTGCGTCAACCGTGCCGACGCGCCGGTTCTGATCGATCAGGAAGGCGGCCGCGTCCAGCGCCTCAAGCCGCCGCATTGGCGCGCCTATCCGCCGGGCCGGCATTACGGCGCGCTGTTTGCCAAAAATCCGGCGCAGGGCAGGCGGGCGGCATGGCTCGGCGCACGGCTGATTGCGGCGGATCTCGCCGCGCTCGGCATCAACTGCGACTGCCTGCCGCTGCTCGACGTTCCTGTTCCCGGCGCGCATGATGTCATCGGCGACCGTGCCTATGGCGAGGACGTCGACACGGTGAGTGTCTTGGCGCGCGAATGCGCCGATGGCCTGCTTGCCGGCGGCGTGTTGCCGGTCGGCAAGCACATTCCCGGTCATGGCCGTGCCCATGTGGACAGCCATCTGGCGCTGCCGGTGGTCGACACACCGGAAGCCGAGCTTGACCGCAGCGATTTCGAGCCGTTTCGCAGGCTCGCCGACCTTCCCCTGGCGATGACCGCGCATGTGATCTACGAAGCGCTGGATCCCGCCAGTCCCGCGACATGCTCGCGCGAAGTCATTGCGCGGATCATTCGCGGCGCGATAGGCTTCGATGGCTGCCTGATGAGCGACGACGTGTCGATGAAGGCGCTGGAGGGCAGCATGCAGGCGCGGGTCGCGGCGCTGTTCGACGCGGGCTGCGATCTGGCGCTGCATTGCAACGGCGCGTTCGACGAGATGCGTGCGGTGGCCGAATGCTCCCCGGAACTGTCGGGCGAGGCTTTGAGGCGTGCCGACGCCGCGCTCGCCGCACTGGCGCCCGCGCAGCCCCTGGACGAGGCCGCGGCGCGCGAGGAATTCGCGGGCCTGACTTCCGCGGTGGCGTGACACGCATCAGCAACCTGTCCCCGGTGGTCCGGAGACTGAGCGAGGAGTGATCCGGCGATGGCTGGCGATGACGGGCGGTCGATGGAAGATCTGCTGTCTTCGGCGCAGTCGCGCGACCGGGAGGTCGAGGGGCCGGCGCTCGTCGTCGATGTCGACGGCTACGAAGGTCCGCTCGATCTGCTGCTGACGCTGGCGCGCAACCAGAAGGTCGACCTGGCCCGGATCTCCATTCTGGCGCTCGCCGAACAGTATCTCGCCTTCGTCAACGAGGCGCGCAAGCTGAGGCTCGAGCTTGCGGCCGATTACCTGGTGATGGCGGCGTGGCTGGCCTATCTCAAGTCGCGGCTGCTGCTGCCCGCCCAGAAGGACGACGACGAACCCAGTGGCGAGGAACTGGCCGCGGCGCTGGCCTTCCGGTTGCGCCGGCTCGAGGCGATGCGCGAGGCGGCGGCGCGGCTCATGAACCGCAACCGGCTGGGCCGCGACGTTTTTGCGCGCGGGCATCCCGAAACCGCCTCCATCGTTACCAGGAGCGAATGGGACGCCACGATCTACGATCTGCTGACCGCCTATGCCGCGCAGCGCCAGCGCCGCTCTGTGACCTCCGTGCGCGTGCAGAGGCGCACCGTCTGGGCGTTGCAGGATGCCCGCGCGCTGCTCACGCGGCTCATTGGCACCACCACCGACTGGACGCCGATCGACTCGTTTCTTATGGAGTATCTAGCGATCCCCGAGGAGCGCACGACAATCATGGCGAGCTCGTTTTCCGCCAGCCTCGAACTGGTCAAGGAAGGCATGATCGAGATCCGCCAGTCCGGCTCCTTCTCGCCGCTTTACGTGCGCACGCGCGGCACCGCGTCGCGCGCCCGGCGCGACACGGAAACGGGGGCGGCCAGGGACTCTGCCGGGGATTCGGGCAGCGACACAGGGGATACCAGCGCCAATGACTGAAAAGGGCGAGTCCGCGGGGGCGGCGGTCGGCGAGACGCAAGGCAACGTCACCAGCCTGTCGCCGTCCAGCCACCGCTTCGAACTGCGCATGCTGGAGGCGCTTCTGTTTGCCTCCGCCGAGCCGTTGGGCGACCGGGAACTGGCCGAGCGCATGCCGGAGAACGTCGATGTGGCCGGCCTGATGGGCGAGTTGCAGGCGGCCTATGCGGGGCGCGGCGTCAATCTGGTCCGCGTCGCCGGAAAATGGGCGTTCCGCACCGCCGACGACCTGTCGTTCTTGCTGCAGCGCGAGGCGATCGAACAGAAGAAGCTCTCGCGCGCCGCGCTTGAAACCCTGGCCATCATCGCCTACCACCAGCCCGTCACCCGCGCGGAGATTGAAGACGTGCGCGGCGTCTCCATATCCAAGGGAACCCTCGACGTGCTGCTGGAGACCGGCTGGGTGCGCCTGCGCGGCCGTCGCAGAACCCCCGGGCGGCCGATCACCTACGGCACGTCGGATGCGTTTCTGGAGCATTTCGGACTCGATGCCATCGGCGATCTGCCGGGTCTGGAGGAGCTGCGTGGCGCGGGGCTTCTCGACAGCGCGGTGCCGGTCAACTTCCTGGTCCCGCAACCCAACGACGACCCGGATCTCGGCGAGGACGAGGACCCGCTGACCGACCAGGACATGTTCGATGCGGGGGTGCTGGTCAGCAGCGACGACGATGAGCGCGACTAGCGCAGGGACCCCGTCTGTCCGTTCAGGTTCCGACCGCCGGACGAGCAGTCCGGATGCGGACGGTCTGGGCAATCAGGAGACAACGCTTTGAAAGACCGATCGCTGTGAATGTGAACGCAAAACCCGATCCCGCGCATTGGGGGCGGCGCGGCACCGCCGCGGCCACGATCGCCGCGCGCCTGTCGTTCTGCGGCATCTGCCATGACTACGACGGCCAACCCTCCGTGCGCGATATCTCCATCGACGTCGATCCGGGTGAAGTGCTGTGCCTGCTGGGGCATTCGGGCTGCGGCAAGACGACTCTGCTGCGCATCGCCGCCGGGGTCGAGCGACAGACATCGGGAACGGTGCAGATCAACGGCCGCGAGGTTGCCGGGCCGAACGTGTTCCTGGCGCCGGAAAAGCGCGGCGTCGGACTGATGTTTCAGGACTACGCGCTGTTTCCGCATCTGACAATTCTGCAGAACGTGTGCTTCGGCCTGACCGGCCTGCCGCGCGCCGAGGCGGAGCGCGAGGCGCTCAGCGCTCTCGCTCGCGTCGGCCTGGAAAGCTATGCCGCCGACTATCCGCATTCGCTGTCGGGTGGCGAGCAGCAGCGCGTGGCTCTGGCCCGCGCCATCGCGCCGCGCCCGGCGGTGGTGCTGATGGACGAGCCGTTTTCCGGCCTCGACCGGCGTCTGCGGGACAATGTGCGCGACGAGACGCTGGCCGTTTTGCGCGAAACCCGCGCCACCTGCATCGTGGTCACCCATGATCCGGAGGAAGCCATGCGCATGGGCGACCGCATCGCGCTGATGCGCGCCGGGCAGCTGGTGCAGATCG
>JBFHII010000398.1:0-3414 GCA_041596535.1 Breoghania sp.
ATCTGCTCATACTCCGGAATCTCGCGGTATTTGGCGAATTCCTCCTGCCATTCCGCCTCTCCGATCGGCGGAATGGCGCCGTGAATCGGCTTCCATTCGGTGATCGACAGACCGGAATCGGTCAACCGCGTCGCCCCCCCGACCACCACCATGGCGAAGACCAGCAGGCAGATGCCATACAGCCACCAGCGGATCTGCCGCCGGCTGCGCAAGGCGCGCTCGGTCGGATACGGCGGGGTTTGCAGCGCGGCGTCGGTCATGGCTCTCTCGCAATCAGGCTGGGCCGATCATACTCCCATCTCCGCGGCCGGGAACAAGAGCCGGAGACACGAGCAGTGACATTCCCCTGCGCGGATAGCCCGTTGCGGAGAAACAGACAAGCGCGCCCCGGCGGCGGAGAGGCGCCGGCGCGCGCGACATAGCGCCACGCCGGAGTGCCGCGCGGGGCGGTTTTCGCTCGACAACGTCGCCCATCTTGCTATGCACGGGGCGGATCCCGCGGCACCCGCCACGGATGCCGCCCGGACGCCCGAAACCGCACGAACCCGCAAGGACCTGCCCATGATTCCGCCCCTCAGACGCCTCTTCGGCATGATCGCGCTGGTGGTCTTCGTGGTCGTCTATGCGTTCTTCGCCATGGTGATCGGCGACATGAGCCTGCAGCAGTCCTCGACGCCGGTGAAGCTCATCTATTACGCGATCTCCGGGCTGATCTGGATCGTGCCCGCCGGTGCCATCATTTCCTGGATGTACCGCAAGCCGAAGCAGGACTAGGCGGGGATATCAGCGGCAAGACCACTGCTGCACACGCAGTGTCCAAAGCTGCCGTCAACCCGCCGCGCCATCCCTGCCGCGCGATCAGGTCACGTTGATCTGCCGGAAGCCGTTGTAGAGTGCAAACGGCGCGCCGCGCATGAACAGTTTCAGGTAGCGCTTGTTCTGATAGCGACCGTTGAGCGACACCCGGGGCAACGCCGTCAGGTGATCGGCATGGCCGGGAAACAGGTGTCCCGGTCGCGTGGTCACCGCGCTCTTGAAGCCCAGCCGCGCCGTGATACCGAAGTCGCGCATGCCGGCGGCGTCCGGCCAGCCATAGGGATAGGCGAAATGCTGCGGCCGCCGGCCCAGTTCCGCTTCGTGCCGGTCGGCGTCCTCGCGGATCTGCCGTGTCGCCTCGCGATAATCCAGCCGCCCGACGGCATGATGGTCCAGCGTATGGCAGCCGATCGTCGCCAGCGGCTCGGCGGCCATGCGGCGCAATTCAGCCCAATCCATGGCCAGCGAGCGGCAGATCGCATTCAGGTCGATGCCTGTCTTCTCCGCCATCTGCCGGATGGCCCGGCGCTGCGCCTGCTCGTCCAGCCCCAGGCCCAGCCAGTCGACCAGCCGCTTGTTCGCCATGGTTTTCTCGCCAAGGGTCGCCGCGGGCAGTGTCTCGCGGTGCCCCTCGAAATCGATCTCCACCGCATCGGTGCCGGCCACGATGCGTTCGGCTGCGATCCACCACAACTCGCAGGTGCCATCGGCAATGCCGCTCGAAGCATAGATGGTGAACGGCACGTCGTGCTTCTTCAGAACGGGAAGCGCGTGCTCCATGTTGTCGCGATAGCCGTCGTCGAATGTCAGCACCGCGAAGCGGCGGCTGAAATTGCGGTTGCGGAGGCGCTCGCAGGCCGTATCAATGGAAACGAACTCGATTCCGGCGGCCCGCGTCTGCTCGATGACCTGCTCCAGGAACTCGGGCGTGATCTCGAGAAAATCGTTTGGCTGAAATTCCTCGTCGTGGGCGGGCACCACCCGGTGCAGCATGTAGACAAGCCCGACGCCGCGCGAAAGCGGCTCGAGCAGCCGATGCACGCCGGAGAACGACAACGCGTCCAGCGCGGTGCGAAATCCCAATGTTTTCCAGCAAGCAGCCACTGTCGTCCCCACGTTCTTTCTACCGCCCCAGCGCGCCCGTTTCCATGCGCGGCAAGAGGTCCCCCTCGGCAAGAATCTGGATAGTATAGGTACGCTTTCTTTAGAACTTGTTGCTAGCGTAAAACGCTCAACAGACGAAAGCGACCGGCCCCCATGGCGAATGCCCTCTCCGAAGACCGCTACGCGCTGGCGGATGTCACAACCGGAACCGGCACCTATGCGGCAACAGACAGCACCCGCGCGGCAAGCCTGCCCAGCGTTCGACTCGTCTCGGGATTCGAGGAAATCGAAGCGGAGTGGCGCGCGCTGGAAGCCGATTGCATCATGTCGGCCTACCACTGTTATGACTGGCTGAAGAACTGGTACGCCCGGGTCGGCCGATACGAATACGCGGACCTGGCCCTGGCCGTCGGCGACATCGATGGCGCCACCGCCTTCATCCTGCCGCTCGGCATTCGGCGCAGCGGCCCGCTGCGGATCGCCGGCTGGCTCGGCGGCAAGCTCAACAATTACAATTTCGGTCTCTGGCGCGCGGACGTCTACACGAGCCTTCCCGCCGGCGCCCTGCAGGCCTGCCTGGCCGACATCGCCGCGATGGCGCGCATCGACACCTTCGAACTGCGCAACATCCCCGAAAACTGGTCCGGGCTGCGCTCACCTTTCCTCGACCTTGCGCACACGCCAAGCCCGAGCAATTCCTTCGTGATGGATCTCGAGCGTGATTTCGACGCCTTGTATGAAAAGGCGCGCAGTTCCAAGAGCCGCCGCACCCTTCGCAAGAAATGCGAACGGTTGCAGGAAGCGGGCCGCGTCGAATTCGTCCACGCGATAACCCCGGAGCAGGCGCGCATCGCCGCCGACGCGACAATCGAGCAGCGCAACGACCGCGCGCATGACGCCGGAATTCCGAGCGTTTTCGCCCAACCCGGCGTGGCGGAACTGATCCGGGACACCGTGATGAACGCGGCCGGCCAGCGGGAGCCCGTGCTCGACACGCACTATCTTGTGGTCGACGGCATCGTCCGCGCCACCTACATCGGCGGCGTGAAGAACGGCCGCTACTCCTGCTCTCTCAATTCCTTCCGTGATGACGAGCTGACAGCGATGAGCCCCGGCGACCTGCTGCTGAAGGAGGTCATCCGCGATTGCTGCGAACGCGGCATGACCGCGCTTGATCTCGGCATCGGCGAAATGCGCTACAAGACCGCCTGGTGCGAGCCGGATCCGCTGATCGACTGCTTCGTTCCCGTCACCCTCGCCGGCCGGCTTCACGCCGGCGCCCAGTCCTGCATCCAGACGGCCAAGCGCGCCATCAAGGGCAATTCCGTGCTGTGGAACACCGTTGTGCGGCTGCGCAAGTTGCGCGCGAGACTGGGTTAGGCGTCTTCCGCGTGCGGCCGGGCTTCCGAAACGCCCCGTCCAGAGACCTACAGACAACCAGCCGATTCCGGATCAGAACCGGAAGCGGCTGTTTTCATTGGCAGGAATGATGGA
>JBFHII010000399.1:0-3411 GCA_041596535.1 Breoghania sp.
GATGTCGACACCGTGGATGACATCGACCACGCCAAAGGATTTGCGCACGTCGGAAAAGGTCACATCCGCCATCAGTTGTCCCCTGCTCGGCCTGTTGAGTTGTTATGTGTGCCCGTCATTTGGCCCATCATTTCGCTGCGTCCTGCACTTGCAGTTCGTGGATGATCGCCTGTGCGGCGAAAGCAGTGGAATAGGTGCAGCACACCCGGAACCACGGCCTGTAGGCAATGCCGGACTGCGGCGTGACACCGACAATGCCGCCACGGGCCTCGTCGTTTGGCCCCCGGCGCATGTGGCTGCGCGACCAGGCGAGGGCTGCGCGCGCGGCCTTCAGGTGCTCGGCGTCGCCGGTTTCTGCATGGAGGCGGTAGAGCAGGAGCGACCACAGCGGCGTGCCCTTGTCGCTCATCCCCACCTCTTCGACCGACCGGTCGTACATGAAGGTCCAGCCGCCGTCGGCGCGCTGGTTGCGGATCAGTTCCGCCGCCATCCGTTTCGCGGCATCGAGGTAGTCTTCTTCGCCGGTGGCCGTGTAGCTCGACAACAGGCCCTCCATCGCCCAGCCAAGGCCGCGCGTCATGCATTCGGTCGGCGTGCGCGCACTGTCGGCGACGTACCAGAACCGGTCCCAGCCGCCGTCGGGCCGCTCCAGCCGCTCGCGCAGCGGGTTCATGTACCGACCAATCAAGCCCGGCAGGCCGTTGTCGCCGGTCAGCCGGAACAGCTCGGCACGGCCCTTGGCCCCGAACCCGGCCTCGTCGAGGATGCGTTCCAGCCAACGGCCGCGCTCAAACAACCAATCCTGCTGGACGACGCCGTATTGCGTGACATGGCTGTCCGAAGTCTCGGCCAGGGTCCGCATCGCGTCGATGTAACGGTCGTCGCCGGTCTCGTCATGCAAGCGCCCCCAGGCCCAGCCCGCGAGAAACAGCGGGTCGGCGAGCGAGGCGAACTTCTCGCTGCCCCGGCGCACCTCTGGCAGCGGATCCCAACGCGCGATGCCCATGCCGTGGGCCGGAAGATCGGGCTCATCAACGATCACCCCAAGGCTCAGCTCGCCCGCGTCGAGGGCCAGTTGGCGCAAGTCATCGGCCCGGTCCGCCAGCGAGGGCGCGGCGGCAACCGCATCAAGCGCAACCCGGATCGACGGACCCCATGTCCAGGTCCAGTGCGGCGCGCGCCATGTCCGCGCGTCGATGTCGTAATAGAGGTAGAGGCCCTTCTCGTAGGGCGAGCCCGGCGTGCGGTTCTGCGAGGCGGTGATGAAATCAAGGCACAACCCAAGGTCGGCTTCAAGCGCGGCCCGGTCGGTCGTGACCGGCACCGGCGCCTTGCCGATGTCCATCACAAGCGAGCCGTTCGCCGGGTCAAACGCCTTGGGCTCGCGCACCCGGAGACTTGCCACCAGCGTGGTCAGCAGCTCTTCGGGCTCGATCACCTCGACCTCGACCAGCCCCGACCACGTATTGCCCAGAACCGCCGCCGAAACCTCAACCCGTCCGTCGTCGGGTTTGGGCGAGAACAGCAGGGCAAACTCGGCATCGCCAAGCTCCGTGCCCTCTTCGCCAATGGCGAGCAGCCAGTTTTCCCAGTTTTCGAGGTCTGCAAGCGGCAGGAGCGCGCGCCCGGTGCCGTCGGCCTCCTCATAGCCCGTGGTCTTCCACGAGTTGATGGTCACGCGCTGCGCGCCTTCCACCCGCGCCTCGCCCACGGCCGGGGTGCCGAGGCTGCCGAGGTCCAGGTCGATGACCGGATAGAAGATGTCACGCGCCTGCGGCGGCATCTCGGCGCCCCAGACAAGATGGTGCATCGCCTGGTTGCGCTGGTAGCCTTCGGGCGCCAGCGGCGGCGTATCCGTGTGCCGGGTGATCCGCCGGTTGCGGTCCGACCGGATCCGCACCGTCACGCGGTCGGCGTCACCCAGCCCTTCGACGATGACGGACAGGCGCCCGTCGCGGATTTCGGTTCGTGCGTTGGGAAGTCTTGAGAGCATTATTTCAGTCCCGTCGTAGCGATGCCGGAGATGATCCGCTTCTGGAACATCAGGAAGATCAGCGCGATAGGCGCCAATGCGACCGTCGACATGGCCAGAACGGCTCCGTAGTTGGAAGAAGAGGTGGAGTCGATGAACTGCCGCAGCCCCACCGGAACGGTGTAGTTCGTCGGGGTGTTGAGGTAGATCAGCTGAGTGAAGAAGTCCTGGTAGACCTGCACGAGCGTCAGGATCGACATGGTCGCAATCGCGGGGCCCAGAAGGGGCAGGATGATGCGCCAGAAAATGCCGAACTCGGAGCACCCGTCAATGCGGGCCGCCTCATCCAGCTCGCGCGGAACGCCGCGGATGAACTGGACCATCAGGAAGATGAAGAACCCGTCGATGGCGAGAAAGTGCGGCAGCACCAGCGGCAGGAAGGTGTCGACAAAGCCAAGGTAGGCAAAGCCGATGTATTCCGAGATCAGTCGCACGTGCCGGGGCAACATCACGGTGAGCAGCACCAGCGCGAAGAGGATCTTCTTGCCGCGAAACTCGTAGCGCGCAAAGGCGTAGGCCGTGAGGGTACAGGCAAAGATGTTGCCCAGCACCGAAAGCGCGCAGACGATGGCCGAGTTGACGAGGAACACGCTGAACGGCACCCCTGCCCCGACCCAGCCATCGACATAGTTCTGCAAGGTCGGGTTCGCGGTGAACGGCAGCGGATTAGAGAAGATCTCGTTCGCGGGCTTGAAGCTGCCGCCGATCATCCACACGATCGGATACATCATCACGACGGCGGCCGCGAGCAAGGCGGGATAGCGCACCAGGAGGTCCTGGGTGCGTTGACGGGTGCGGGATATCATCATCAGTCTCCGTAAAAGACCCAGTAGCGCTGCAGCGCGAAGTTCGCGGCTGTCACCGCGCCCACGATCAACACGAGCACCCAGGCAAGCGCGGTGGCATAGCCCATGCGCAGGGCGCCGAACCCTTCCTGGAACAGATAGAGCGTGTAGAAGAGCGTGGAATCCGCCGGTCCGCCGGACCCGCTGCTGATGATGTAGGCCGGCGTGAACGCCTGGAAGGCGTTGATGAAGCCCAGCACCAGGTTGAAGAAGATCACCGGCGACAGGAGCGGCAGGGTGATCTTGCGAAACATCTGCCAGTCGGTTGCGCCGTCAATCATCGCGGCGTCATACACCTCCTGCGGGATCTGCTTGAGACCGGCGATGAAGATCACCATCGGCGTGCCAAACTGCCAGACGGCCAGCAGCACGAGAACGCCAAGCGAGTATTGCGGATCGGAAATCCACGCCGGCCCTTCGATGCCGACCTTCGCGAGGATCGCGTTGAGCAGCCCGTTACCGGCGAAGACCTGGCGCCACACCACGGCAATGGCGACGCTCGCCCCCATCAGCGACGGAAGATAGAAGATCAGC
>JBFHII010000400.1:0-3397 GCA_041596535.1 Breoghania sp.
AATCTGCTTGCGCGGCCCGGTCGGATCATGCCAATCTGACGTAAGGGAATCTTGTCGCGTGACCATCAGGGATGCGGATGTCCTTGCACGGCACAACCGTTTCGCACGGACGACTGCTTCTCACGGCATGAGCGCTTCGGATGGCACATGGTGGTCAGCCCTGTTGTGGTCAGGCGTATGTGGTTAGGCCTGTGGTGTTCTGGCAAGCGGGCTTGAAAGAGGGAGCGTTTCGATGCGCAGAACAGTCGCCGGATTGTTGTTTGCCTGTGGCCTTGCCGGGCCGGGCGTCGCGGCGGACCCGAGCGTTGGCACGCCCAGCTATTTCAGCCCCGCGCCCGTCTATTCCTGGACCGGGTTTTATGCCGGCGGTCACCTCGGCTATGCCGGCGGCGAGTTCTCGAACAGCATTCCGGCCAGTGCCGGTCCCACGGGCGACGCCGGCAGCCTGATGGGCGGCGCGCAGGTCGGCTACAATCACCAGTTCGGCGGCCCCTGGGTTGTTGGCGCGGAAGCGGATTTCTCGCTGTTCGACATCAAGGGCAGCTCGGCGGCGGGCAGTTTCACGGAAGACTGGATGGCGACGCTGCGGTTGCGGGCCGGTTACGCCTTCAGCCGCTATCTCGCCTATGCCACCGCGGGCGTCGCCTTCACCCATGCCGAGGCCACGCGAACCGGTTTCGGCAGTGGCGACAGCACCATCGCCGGCTTCACCGCGGGTGCCGGGCTGGAGGGAAAGATCAACGAGCGCTGGTCCGCACGACTGGAATATCTCTATGTCAGCGTTCCGAAGGAGCGGATCACCACCGGCGGCACGACCGTTGTCGGCGGATCCGACAATCATCTCGCCCGGTTTGGCATCAACTACCATTTCTGATCCGGCAAATGGAAAGCAAGCTCATGAAAACGCAGGTTATTTTCACGTTCGCCGTGCTGGGGATGCTGCTTGCGGGCTGTGGCGCCGGCGGCTTTGGCTGATCCCGCCGGATCGGCTGCATTCCGTCTGACCGGCCGGTTTCCCGGCCGGACCTTCAGTAATCCACGCGCGTGAGATACAGCCCGTCGGGCGGGGCCACCGGGCCGCAGGCCGTGCGGTCGGCGGCGTCCAGCGCGTCGGCCAGATCCTGCGCGGTCCACTTGCCTTCCCCCACCAGCTTCAGCGATCCGACCATGGAGCGCACCTGGTTGTGCAGGAAGGAGCGTGCGGTGCAGGTGAAGTGGATCTCGTCGCCGTGTCCGGAGCGGCTGACGGAAAAGGCATCCAGCGTCTTCACCGGGCTTTTCGCCTGGCACTGGCTGGCGCGGAAGGTGGTGAAATCGTGCTTGCCGCAAAACACCTGCGCGGCGTCGTGCATGGCGTCCGCGTCAAGCCGGCGGGGCACGTGCCAGGCGTGGTTCTTCTCCAGCGCCAGCGGCGCGCGGCGGTCGACGAGCCGGTAGAGATAGTGCCGCCGGGTGGCGGAGAAGCGAGCATCGAAATCGTCATCGACGGCCTCCGCCAGCACGATGGCCACCCGGTGCGGTTTCAGATGCGCGTTGAGCGCGTCGCGCACGGTGGCGGCCTTCCAGTCGCGCTCCAGATCCACATGCGCCACCTGGCCGGTGGCATGCACGCCCGCGTCCGTTCGCCCGGCGCCGCGAATGCGCACCTCCGCGCCGGTGAAGCCGGCAATCGCCTCCTCGATCGCCTGCTGCACGCTCATGCCGTTTTCCTGGCGCTGCCAGCCGACGAAGGGCGTGCCGTCGTATTCGATGGTGAGCTTGTAGCGGGGCACCGTGGGTCGTGTCCGTGTCTGTGAGAAGAGCCGGGCGCTATTCGTCAGCGTTGGAAAACGCCGTGAACGGCCAGCGCAGCACCATATACAGCAAGGCCAGCACCGACGACACCGCGAAAATCTCCGGGAACGCCTCGGCCAGCACGAACTGGTTGCCGCCGGCGCTTTTCACCGCTTCCCAGATAGCGTCGATGCGGCCGCCGATGGCGTCGAAAACGCCGCCGAACAGGCCCGCGCCGCCCTGGGCGTCGGGCCGCATGGCGAAGTCGGCCAGCGCGGTGAAGGCCCGGAGAATGCTGGCGCATTCCGCCGTGACCATCTGCAGCGTGGTGGCGATGAGGGCACCGGCGTCGACGTCCACGGAGATCGCCCGGTAGCTTTCCCAGGCCTTGGTGCTCGACAGCACGATGATGAAGCTGATCAGAAACACCACCGGTACGACAATGCGCTGCACCAGTTCCGAGGCCTCGCGCAAAGCGCCGAAGGTGATCAGCGCCAGCACCAGCGGCACCAGCATGAGGATGAAGAATTCCACCATGTGCGGCAGCAGGAAGCCGGGAAAGGCCTCCGGCACATAGGCCGCTTGGCCCCAGTAGCCGTTGCGCAGGATCAGGCCCGACAGCACCGAGCCCAGGAACACCAGTACGCTGAGCGACAGCGCCGCGGTGAGCGAAAACGTGATCGCCCGGCCCTGGTCATGCACGCGCTTGAGCAGCGGAATGTTGCAGATCAGGAACGCCGTCACGATCCCGGCCGTGAGCCCGGCCAGGAATACCAGAACCAGCGGTGCGGCGATCAGCAGCCCCATGCGATAATCGACATTCGCCATTGTGCGAGGCTACCTGAAGGCGATTGCCCGGCAAAGCCGGGTTGATTTCGAAAAGTTATCAATGGGTTGGGTCGTCCGGCGGGGCGCCTGACGCATCGCCGGCGGATTTTGCCGCCAAACCGAATCAATTGCGCGCGTCCGCCCGGGTCAGTCAAACAGCGTGAAAGGCGGCGCGAAGGCAACCGCCGCGGGCAACCGGCGGTCGATGCTAGGGGTCAGCGCCATGGCCATGAAGGCCGGGCCGGACCACACGCAGGAGAGCCTTTTGCCGAGCTCGGTGGAGAAGCCGAAGCGTGGATAATAGGCGGTGTCGCCGACCACGACGGCGAGGTCTTCGCCGCGGGCGCGCAGCGCCTCGATGCCCGCGCGGGCGAGTGCGGTGCCGATGCCGCGGCGCTGCAGGTCCGGGCGCACGGCCAGCGGCGCCAGCGCCGCGATGCGCAGGGCGCTGTCGCCCGCGGTGACCGTCACGCGGCTGAAGGCGATGTGCCCGAGGAGCGCGGGGCCGTCCACCGCCACCCGCTCAAGCAGCATGTCGCCGGAGCGGCGCAGCAGATCGATCAGCCGGGCCTCGTCGGGGCCTTGGAAGGCAGCGCTGACCAGCGTGGCGATGGCCGCGTGCTCGTCGGCGCGCGGAGCGCGCAGGGTGAATGTGTCCGTCATCGGCGCAACCGGGAAAACCTGAGGCGGCTCAGTCTAGCACCAATCCGCGTTCCAGCCTGGCGCCGCGCAGGAATTCCTCGGCCGACGCCGCTGTCTTGCCGGCGCGCTGCACCTGGGTGAGCCGCACCGCGGC
>JBFHII010000401.1:0-3396 GCA_041596535.1 Breoghania sp.
CATGCTCGCAGAACGCCATGTCCGGCATCACGTGGTGCGGTTCCACGCCCGAGACGGCCTCCAGCCGATGCGTGTTTCCGTCAACAAGGGTCAGCATGGCGATCGGCGCGTTGAATATGCTGCGCGCCAAACGGACGAGCCTGCCGAACTGGTCTTCGGCATCACCCAGCTGCAATTGACGGAACGCCAGATCGCTCAATGCTTCCAAATCGGAAGCATTCGGCGACTCCATGGCGCAATGGTCCGAATCTGGCTGCAAAGCCACCATAGTTGCGCGCCTCACACTGTCATAAATATCATTACGGCAATCGTATTTACACAATGAACTCATCAGGTTAATGCCTCATTAAGGCGTCAGCACTTGCCCCGATCAAACAAATGTCAACGGGGGTAGTGCGCACACGGACAACACGGGCACACGCTGGACTGAGAGGGCGGAACGAAAAAAGGCCGCCCGAAGGCGGCCTTGAAATCATTGGCGAAATACGCCCGAAGGCGCTGTCGCGAACCGATTAGCGCGAGTAGAACTCGACGACCAGGTTCGGTTCCATCATCACCGGATACGGCACATCGGCAAAGGCCGGCACCGAATTGAAGGTGGCGGTCATCTTGGAGTGATCGGCGGTGATGTAATCCGGCACGTCGCGCTCGGCCAACTGGACGGATTCGAGAACCAGCACCAGCTGCTTCGACTTCTCGCGAACCTCGATCACATCACCCGGCTTGACGCGATAGCTCGGGATGTTGACCCGGCGACCGTTGACGTTGACGTGACCGTGGTTGATGAACTGGCGCGCGGCGAACACCGTCGGCACGAACTTCGCGCGGTAGACGATGGCGTCGAGCCGGCGTTCCAGCAGACCGATCAGGTTCTCGGAGGCGTCGCCCTTCATGTGGGTCGCTTCGTCGTAGATCTTGCGGAACTGCTTTTCCAGGATGTTGCCGTAGTAGCCCTTGAGCTTCTGCTTGGCGCGCAGCTGCACGCCGAAGTCGGAGAGCTTGCCCTTGCGGCGCTGACCGTGCTGGCCGGGGCCGTATTCGCGGCGGTTGGCGGGGCTCTTCGGACGGCCCCAGATGTTCTCGCCCATACGGCGATCAAGTTTATGCTTCGAAGACTGGCGCTTGGACATTCGCGTGGTCCTTGGGTTTGCTATCGTTATTGAAGGACACGCGCCCCTCCTCTGCGACCCGGCCACCGGCTTGCGCCGGTCTTCAGACCGCTGACAGGAAACGGTGGCGAAGCGGTCGCCACGTCCCACGGGTGCGTGAAAAATCAAACGGGCCGCAAGCGACCCGTCCGAATGCTGCTGATCTATTCCAACGCGGCGCGAATGTCAAACCGGTGGGCTGACAATTCCGGCCGCGCCGGGATCCCGGTTCAGTCCGCCGCGCCGTGACGCGACGAGCCGCCGGCGTTGCGGCCCGAAGACCGGCCACCGCCGCGGAACGGCTTGTTGCGGCTGCCACCCGGGCGCTCGCCCCGGCCGCCTTCGCCGCGCCCGCCGTCACCGCGTCCGCCCTCGCTGCGGCCTTCCGCAAAGCGGCCGGCACCCGGCGCGCCATTGCGGCCCTGGCGGTTGCCACCGCCGCCATTGCGGCCGCCGCGATTGCCGCCGCCGTTGCGCTTGGGCGCCGTGAGCTTGCGGGTGGAGAACGTGGCGCGCGGATCCGTGTCCGGATCGGCGCCCGGCATCAGGTCCAGCGAGCGGTTGGTGAGCCGCTCGATGTCGCGCAGATAGATGTATTCTTCGGGAACGCAGATGGAGACCGCAATGCCCGCAGCCCCCGCGCGCGCCGTCCGGCCAATGCGGTGAACATAGGTCTCCGGCACGTTCGGCAGGTCGTAGTTGACCACATGCGAAATGCCGTCGACATCAATGCCGCGCGCCGCGATATCGGTCGCGACGAGAACGCGCATGTTGCCCGTCTTGAAGCTGCCCAGCGCGCGCTGGCGCTGGCCCTGGCTCTTGTTGCCGTGGATGGCGGCTGCCTCGATACCGTTGCGGCCGAGATCACGCACCACCTTGTCCGCGCCGTGCTTGGTGCGCGTGAAGACGATGGCGCGCGACACGCCGTCGTCCTTCAGGAGCCCGGAAAGCTGCTGCATCTTCTCCGGCACCTGGGTGAAGATGACGCGCTGGTCGATCTTTTCCGCCGTCGTGGCGACCGGGGTCACCGACACTTTTTCCGGATTGGTGAGGAAGGCGGACGCCAGATCGGCGATCGTCTTCGGCATGGTGGCGGAGAAGAACAGGCTCTGCCGCTTGGGCGGCAGCATCTTCACAAGCCGCTTCAGGTCGTGAATGAAGCCGAGATCCAGCATCTGGTCGGCTTCATCGAGCACGAAATGGGTCAGCTCGTCGAGCCGGACCGCACGGTTGTTGATGAGGTCGAGCAGACGGCCGGGCGTCGCCACCAGAATGTCGGTGCCGCGTTCCAGCGCCCGGATCTGGCTGCGGATGGACACGCCGCCCACCACCACGGTGGAGCGCAGGCGCACGTGGCGCGAGTAGGTCTTCAGGCTGTCATGGATCTGCTGCGCCAGTTCGCGCGTCGGCGACAGGATCAGCGCCCGCGTGGTCTTGCCCTGCAGCGGACGGGTGTCTTCGCTCAGCATCTGGATCAGCGGCAGACCGAAGGCGGCCGTCTTGCCGGTGCCGGTCTGGGCGATGCCCAGCAGGTCACGGCCTTCCAGCAGCATCGGGATCGACTGCGCCTGGATCGGGGTCGGAGTCTCATAGTTCTCGTCGGCAAGCGCCTTCAGAATCGGCGCGCCGAGGCCGAGATCGGTAAACTTTGTCAAATCGGGAAACTTCTCTGGGTTTCGGTCCCTCGGGACCGGTTGATCCGGCGGCGTGTCCTGCAGACAGCCCCGGACGGGTCGTTCGCCTGATTGCCGCGCTCACAGAGACCTTGGGGATCCTGGAGCGGTCCGCGCGGGTTCGAAAAGGCTTCGAACGGCAACCCGTCCCGTTGCAACCGGAAGCTTCCGGCGATCACGGGACACGCGGTGACGATGCGGCCTTATGTCGGCAGACGGCATGCAAAGTCAAGGGAATTCGCTGCGACGCAGCATTGCGCCAGACGCAGACGCCCGCGGGCAAGCCGCCTCACGCGGCCGGAAATGCCTGCCATCGGCCCGCCGCGTCATAGGCCTTGGGGAAGCGCGCCGGCGGCTGTGTCGACAGGTAACGCATGGTTCCCTGCCCTTGCGCGCCCTCGCCGGCCAGCACCGCCGACAACCGGCGCGCGATTGCCGGCGCGGGATCGATCCACGCGACCGGCCAGGGCGCCAGTCTTTCAAACGCCCCGAGCAGGAACGGAAAATGCGTGCACGCCAGCACCAGCGTATCGGTGCGCGCGCCATCGCGATCGACAAAGCACGGCGCGAGTTCC
>JBFHII010000402.1:0-3395 GCA_041596535.1 Breoghania sp.
CCCAGAAGGACATCTGGCCCCACGGCAGCACGTAGCCCATGAAGGCGGTGGCCATCATCAGCAGGAAGATGATCACGCCGAGGATCCACGAGATCTCGCGCGGCTCCTTGTAGGAGCCGTAGTAGAGGCCGCGGAAGATGTGGATGTAGACGGCGACGAAGAACATCGACGCGCCGTTGGCGTGGATGTAGCGCATCAGCCAGCCGTAGTTCACGTCGCGCATGATGTGCTCGACGGAACCGAACGCCATGTCGACATGCGGCGTGTAGTGCATCACCAGAACGATGCCGGTGATCAGCTGGGTAACCAGCACAAAAAAGGCAATTCCACCGAAGGTCCACCAGTAGTTCAGGTTCTTCGGGGTCGGGAAATCAACGAAGCTGCCACGCACGAGGCTGATAACCGGCAGGCGGGATTCCAGCCAGCGGGCAGCCTTGCTTTGCGGCACATATGTCGAATGTCCGGCCATTTCGCATTCTCCTCGAAAAGTCCGCGTCAGCCGATCTTGATCAGGCTATCGGAAACGAAGGTATAGGGCGGGACCATCAGATTCTCGGGCGCGGGGCCCTTTCGAATGCGGCCGGCGGTATCGTAGTGGGAGCCGTGACACGGGCAGAACCAGCCGTTGAAGTCGCCGGCTTCGCCAAGCGGGATGCAGCCCAGGTGGGTGCAGACGCCGACCATGACGAGCAGCTTCTCGCCGCTTGCGGCATCCGCGCCCTCGGCAACGCCAGCGGCACGGTTCTCATCCGTCGCCGGCGCATCGGCGGCCAGATTCGCGTTACGCGCCAGCGGGTCCGGGAGGTCATCGGTCGGCACCGACTGCGCCGCCTCGATTTCCGCCGCCGTACGATTGCGAATGAACACCGGCTTGCCGCGCCACATCACCTTGATCTGCTGGCCTTCCTCGATGGCTGAAACATCAACCTCGATGGACGCCAGCGCCAAGGCGGACGCATCCGGATTCATTTGATCGATAAAGGGCCAGGCCAGCGCTGCCGCGCCAACCACTCCGACCGCACCGGTGGCGATATAGAGGAAATCGCGGCGCGTCGGTTCTGCCGTTTCCGTGGTAGCCAAGGTCACGTCCTCTCGAAACCTGTTGTTGCCGTGCGGACGCTCCCACCAAACCCGTCATGACCAAGGCGACCAGACGGACGATTTCGAAGTCCCACAGAGCACACTGGCGCGGCCGTGCCGCACCTCCTCAAGCGGATGGTCTTTTTGCACCGTTCCCGGCGCTTGTCCAGACAGGCAGCCTCATTCCAGACGGATTGTCGCATCAATTGCAGATTGCTGGTGCGCGATATTGCCGCAGGGGCTTGTCCCGGAGCGGCGTGAAACAGCTACGCAGCAATCGTTTCCGCCAGAAAACCGCCAGATTGCCGCTTCCACAACTGCGCGTAGAGGCCGTCGGCCTCCAGAAGCGCCGCGTGGGTGCCCTGCTCGATGATTCGGCCCTCGTCCATGACCACCAGCCGGTCCATCGCGGCGATCGTCGAAAGCCGGTGCGCGATGGCCATCACGGTCTTGCCCGTCATCAACTCGTTGAGCTGCTGCTGGATCGCCGCCTCGACTTCCGAATCCAATGCCGAGGTCGCCTCGTCGAGAACCAGGATCGGGGCATCCTTCAGCAGCACCCGCGCGATCGCGATTCGCTGCCGCTGGCCGCCCGACAGTTTCACCCCGCGCTCGCCCACCAGGGCATCGAGGCCGCTGGCGCCGGAACGGTCCCGCAGTTCGGGGATGAAACCATCGGCGTGGGCCCGCTGAATGGCGTCCTCGACCTCGTCCATGTCGGCTTCGGGACGGCCGTAAAGAACGTTGTCGAGCACCGTGCGGTGCAGCAGGGAGGTGTCCTGGGTGACCACGCCGATCGAGGCGCGCAGGCTTTCCTGGGTCACCGCGGCGATATCCTGCCCGTCGATGAGAATGCGGCCCGATTCCAGATCGTAGAACCGCAGCAGCACGTTGATCAGCGTCGACTTTCCGGCTCCGGAGCGGCCGACAATGCCGACCTTCTCGCCCGGCCGGATCGTCAGGGTCAGGCTGTCGATGACTCCATCGTCCCGGCCATAATGGAAGCCGACATCCTCGAACCGGATCTCGCCCTTGCTGACGGTGAGTGGCCGGGCGTCCGGCCGGTCGACCACAGACATCGATCTTGCCAGCGTCTGGATGCCGTTCTGCACGGTGCCGATGTTCTCGAACAGCGAGGTGATGGTGCGCAGGATCCAGCCGGACATCTGGTTGAGCCGGATCACCAGTCCGCCGGCCAATGCCACCGCGCCCATGCTGATGGCGCCGACGCTCCACAGCCAAAGCGCCAGTCCACAGACGAAGAAGATCATCAGGCTGTTGAGTCCCATCAGGGAGGCGGTCATCACGACGATCCAGCGCATCAGCCCGCACATGGCCGCGTACTGCCTGCGGAACCCCTCCAGCGTGAAGGCGTCCTCGCGCTGGATGCTTGCGAAAAGCTTGACCGATTGGATGTTCGTGTAGCTGTCGACGATGCGGCCCGACAGCATCGAATTGGCCTCCGCAACCGCCGAGGACCGCTTGCGCACGAGCGGCACCAGAAGAACGATCGTCGCCAGGTAGCCCGCCGTCCAGAACAGCATCGGCACCACCAGCCGCCAGTCGAGATCGGCAAACAACCAGATCGTACCGACCAGATAGATCAGCAGGAACCAGACGCCGTCGACCACGTTGACGGCGCTTTCGCGCACCGCCATGCCGGTCTGCATGACCTTCTGCGCGATCCGGCCCGCGAAATCGTCGTGAAAGAACCCCAGGCTCTGACGCAGCACGTAGCGATAGGTCCGCCAGCGCACCAGGCTGGTGAGGCCCGGCGCGAGCGTCAGGTTGACGAAACCGCGCGCCGCCACGCCAAGCACCGGCCGGAGCACCAGGACCACGATCGCCATGGCCAGCAGAGCCCCGAAATGATCCTGAAAGAAGGTCTCGCGGTCGCTTTCCGCCATCATGTCGACGAGTTGCCCGACGAAGACAAAGAGCGCCATCTCCGCGATCGCGCCGCACAGCGACACCACCAGCGTGAGCAACAGCACCCAGCGGATCGGCTTGAGGAAATAGCGATAAAAGCCGAGCGTGTCGGCTGGAGGGCGCTCGACAGGATGCTCGGCAAACGGTCGTATCAGTTGTTCAAACCAGGCGAACATGGGATCCCCGGATTCCGTTTTTTTCGTTTCGCCCAACCCAATTCCACCCTAGGGATACAGGCCGAAGCGAGGCACGGCAATCACCCGATATGCTTTGCCCCCACACGCCGGCGCCAGCACGTCTCGACCGCAGCGCCACCGCGGAAATGAGGACCACCGCATGCCGGATATCGCGCTCTATCAACCGGACATTCCGCAAAACACCGGCAC
>JBFHII010000403.1:0-3386 GCA_041596535.1 Breoghania sp.
GGCGTTGGCCTTCCGCCCCTTCCTTTCAGAAAGCGTGCCAACACACGCGAAATCTGGAAAATCTATTATAATTCAGTGCTTTGTGAAAATTTCTCTGTGGCGGACGTCGTGTCGGCATCCCGCGGCGATGCATTGCATTTATGCAAAGCGGCAGAGCGTGTCGCTCAATTCTTGCGCATGATCGGTTCGCGGGCAGATCCCGGAAGGCAGCGCAAACGGCGTAACCGACCTAGAAAAACGTCGTCGAATTTGATGGTTTGTCGAGATGGATTTGAGTGTTTTTCGAATGTCTTTTGAATTGAGTTGAAGCGTCGCCGGGCGGCGTCGGAAGCGGCCGGATCAGTCCGGCAAAACGGCCTCGCTGTCGTGCGGCTCGGTGCGGATGTCGAACGAGGCGATGTAGGCTTCCACCTCGGCGGGATCGAAGATGCGCTCATCGAAGAATCCGTCCGGGCCGAGCGTCAGGGTCTTGTCGCCGGCCGCCACCGGCTCGGCGCGGGTCAGCGCGCCTTCCACCTTCGCAGAGGCGTTGGGGATCACCGCGTCGGTGCCGGCTAGGGCCGCGCGGTAGAGGTCGGGCCGATAGGTGTCCGCCGCCGCGCCCATGCCGGCGGGGGAAAAGGGCACCTGCCCCCAACGGACCATCTGGCTGAAGAACCACAGCGCGTGGGAGCGCCAGGGGAAGCTGGCGGCATGGCGGTGGAAGGTGAGGAAATCGGGAACCGCGAACGGTTCGGTGCCGGGGGCCGCGATCAGGTTCCCGGTCAGTGCCCGGGCGATGACGCCGGCGGGCACGTTGACGTGGTCAGGGTGCGCCAGAAGGGCGCTGAGCTCGTCGCGGTTGCCGGGATCGTCGGCCCAGCGCGCGGCGGCATGCAGCGCGCGAATGAGGGCCGCCAGCGTCTCGGCATTGGCCTCCGCCCAATCGCGCCGGCAGCCGAGCACCTTTTCCGGGCTCTGGCGCCAGATGTCGGCCTTGGTCGCGGCGATGCGGCCCGATCCCTCGTCGACCGCCAGGCTCGACCACGGTTCGCCGACGCAGAAGCCGTCGATCTGACCGGCGGCGAGGGCGGCGCCCATCATCGGCGGCGGCACCACGATCAGCCGCACATCCCTGTCCGGATGGATGCCGGCGGCGGCCAGCCAGTAGCGCAGCTCGAAGTTGTGGCCCGAAAACGGATAGACCATCGCGAAGACCAGAGGCTCGCTCTGCCCGCGCCGCTTGATCACCCGGGCCAGCGCATCACCGTTGCGCCCCGGCGCCGCCCCGAGCCGGGCGCCTTCGTTTTCCATTAGTTGCCACAGGCCTGCGGAGACGGTGATGGCATTGCCGCCCTGCGACAGCGCGCAGGGGGCGATCATCGGCACCTTGATGTGGCCGATGCCGAGCGACCGGGCGAGCGGCATGGGCGCCAGCATCTGCGCCACGTCGAAATGACCGAAGACCACCCGGTCGCGGATTGTCGCCCAGGAGGTTTCGCGATGCAGCTCCAGCGACAGCCCTTCGGCGGCGGCGAATCCCTTGCGCGCCGCGACGATCAGCGGCGCGCAGTCGATCAGCGGAATGAAGCCGGCGCGCACCAGGGTGCCGTCGTGACCGCCGTCGCGGGAATGGTCGCCCCCGGAAGGGGCTGCGCGTGTCAGCATCGGTCTGTTCCCGGGTGGCCTTGATCGTGGTTCATGCGCATCGCTCCTTCAGTCTCCCAGCAGCCGCGCCGCGGTGACCAGGCTTTCGGCAATTTCGGCGATCTTGCGGTTCTCGTTCATCGCCGCGCGCCGCAAGGTGGCGTAGGCCTCTTCCTCGCTCATCGCGCGCTGGCGCATCAGGATGCCCTTGGCGCGGTCGATCACCTTGCGGCCCGACAGTTCCGTGCGCGCGGCGTGCAACTCGCGATGCAGCCTCGAGAAGGCGTTGAAGCGGCTCACCGCCATGTCGACGATGGGTTTGACACGTTCCTTCTTCAGCCCGTCGACCACATAGGCCGAAACGCCGGCGTCCACCGCCGCCTCGATCATGCCGGTCTCCGACTGGTCGACGAACATGGCGACAGGGCGCGAGACGACCCGCGACACCTGGAACATCTGTTCCAGCACGTCCCGGCTCGGATTCTCGAGGTCGATGATGACCACGTCGGGATCGATGTCGACGAGGCGCTTGAGCAGGTCGCGGGTCTCTTCCAGCACCATGATGTCGTTTATCCCCGCCTCGCGCAGACCATCCATGAGAATGGTCGCGCGAACGTGATTGTCATCAATGATGGCGACGCGGACGGGGCGCTGGGACATGGGCCGATTATTTTCGTGCTTGTTGTGCATTGCAACAGCATTGTTGCGCGGCGGAAGCCTGTCGCTGGCGTGCCAGGCTTGTTTTCCGCGGTTTTGTGCGCGGGCGCTCACGTCGGGTTTGTGTGCGGTGCGGCAAGATCTGGCAAGTTGTGCCGAGGCCACTACGACTTTCGTTTACATAAAATACCAGTCGATCCGAGCTTTGATCCGGCTTCCGGATTCACGGGTTCAAATATACACCCGCATAATGACCGCATGGCGGCGGCCGGAGAGGCTGCTTTCCGGTGGAAAATTATCCAGCACCAAGTATCCGTCGCGCCACTCGATCCAAAGGTCGTATTGCGAGGCGCCGCGGGTTTTCTTTATTTATTCCCTTCGTGCGCTATGGCCCAAAGGGCCGGCACGCGCTGTTGGAGGACGGCGCGGACGCGGCGCAGGATATTGGCTTCATGCCTTTTCGGGAGGAATTAATGACCATTGATCGTACTTTGCTGAATCGCCGCAGCCTGCTCAAGGCCTCGGCGGCTTCGGGTCTTGTGCTGGCGACGCCGACCATTTTGACGCGCAACGCATGGGCCCAGAGCTACACCAACGACCCGACGTCCAAATCCACCGTGACGCTGGGCTTCAACGTGCCGCAGACCGGCCCCTACGCCGAAGAAGGCCTGGACGAGCTGCGTGCGCAGGAACTCGCTGTCGAGCACCTGAATGGCATGGGCGACGGCGGCATGCTGAACACCTTCAGCTCCAAGGCGCTCAAGGGCAACGGCATCCTCGGCAAGAAGGTCGAGTTCGTCACCGGCGATACCCAGACCAAATCCGACGCGGCCCGCGCCTCGGCGAAGTCGATGATCGAAAAAGACGGCGCCATCATGATCAACGGCGGTTCGTCCTCGGGCGTGGCCGTGGCCGTGCAGGGCCTCTGCCAGGAAGCCGGCGTGATCTTCATGGCGGGTCTTACCCACTCCAACGACACCACGGGCAAGGACAAGAAGGCCAACGGCTTCCGCCACTTCTTCAACGCCTACATGTCGGGTGCCGCGCTGGCGCCGGTGCTGAAGAACCTCTACGGCGCCGACCGCAAGGCCTATCACCTGACC
>JBFHII010000404.1:0-3384 GCA_041596535.1 Breoghania sp.
ACCGAACAGGCCGGCAAAAGAAAGCGCGAATCCGGCATAGCATTTTTGCCTAGCAATTGGCATTGGCCCGCGCGCCGGTTTATGGCACAGACGCCTGGCGCCAGTCCCGGACAATCACCGGACGCCACAGCCATTGGGAGAGACCCGTGACACGACGCATGACTTGGACCACGGGCGTGGCCCTGATCGGCGCGACGGCGCTCGTTCTGCTGGCCATGGGCCGCATCCCGATCTGCGAGTGCGGCTACATCCGGCTGTGGACGCCGGCCTCGGACGTCGCAGGCTCCTCGCAGCACATCGCCGACTGGTACACGCTGTCGCACATCATCCACGGCTTTCTGTTCTACTGGTTCTTGTGGCTTTTGTTCCGCAGCCGCCCGATCGGCGAGCGCGCCCTGGGCGCGATCGCCATCGAAGCCGCTTGGGAGATTGTGGAAAACAGCCCCTGGGTCATCGACCGCTACCGCGAAGCGACGATCGCCGTCGGCTACACCGGCGACAGCGTGCTGAACTCGGTCTTCGACATCGTCTGGATGCTGGCGGGGTTCTGGTTTGCGTGGCGGATGCCGGTCTGGCTGACGGTCGTCGTCGCCATCGGCTTCGAGCTTCTGGCGCTGTGGGTGATCCGCGACAATCTCACGCTCAACGTGATCATGCTGCTCTACCCGCTCGACGCCATCAAGACCTGGCAGGGCGGATAGGCTTACGCGTCGCGCGCGTAGCGACCCGACCGCCTGCGGCGGATGCGGCGGCCGCCGGCCAGCGTCATCCAGCCCGCGATCAGCCCGAGCAGCACGCCCAGGCCGGCGCTGATCGCGCCCTCTCCCGTCACCGGCACACCGGGCTCGAAATCCTCCGCCGTCCTGCGCACCAGTTCGCCGTCCGCGTGCCGCGCGAACACCGCGATGCGTTGCACCGGTCCGGCATCCTGCATCGCCTGCATCTGGTCGATCAGCGAGTCCAGCCGATCGCTGGCGCGTTCCATGCTGGCGCCGCGTCGGCGCGCAAAGCCGTCGTCGCTCTGTTTGAGGCGGTTGATGGCCGCCTGCGGCGAGAGATCTTCGGCTTGCGCGTCACGGCGGAAATCGGCCACGACCTCGGCCAGCGCATCGATCGCGCCGCCCAACCGCTGCCGGTATTGCTGCGCGAACTCGGGCACTTGCGAGGTCACGGTGCCCGATGCAATCGCGATCAGCAGAACAATGACGCGGCCGAACATGCCCCCTCCCTTGGCAATCCCTACTGCAGTGTAATCAACCCGGCCTCGCCCGCCTCGGTTCCGAACACCAGCCGCCCGCCTTGGCCGCTCCACGCCATGGCCGAGACCGGCCCCGTGCCCGGACGGCGCAGCAGGATCTCCGCACCATCGACGAACCGGCAGGCCATGATCATGCCGTCGGAATAGCCCACCGCCGTCATCTCCTCGCTCGGATGGGCCGCCACGCAGGTCACGGTCTGATCGCCCCGCGTCCCAAGCTGCAGCGGGTTCTGGCCCATCGGGCCGGTCTTGCCGAAGAACGGCCAGGCAATCGCCGCACTGGCGCCCGAGGTCACCAGATAGCGCCCCTTGGCCGACCAGGAGACCGACTTGATCTTGCCGGGATAGCCGGTCATGCGCATGTCCTGCGTATCCGCGAGGCGCCAGCCGTGCAGCGCGTTTTCCTGCATTGAGGTGACGACATACTTGCCGTCCGGCGACCAGGTAACGGCCTGATGCGCCCCCTTCCAGGTCAGCTCGACGGGCTTGCCCGCCGAATTCACCCAAAACAGCGTCGCCCCGTCGTAGCGCGAGACGGCCAGCCGCATGCCCTTGGGCGCGAAGGCCAGGCCACCGACGGCGCGCTCCAGCGGAAATTCCTTCTCCACGCCCTTGCCGTCGCGGGTCCAGGCCGTGCGGCCCGACGCGAAGGCCACCGCCCCGTCGGGTCCGCAGGCCAGGATATCGATCCACTTGCGCGGCCGCTCCGCCAGCACCGCGTGGGTGCCGTCCGCCGTGATCCGCGCCACCGTGCCGTCATCGCCGCCGGTCACAAGCGCCTTGCCGTCGCGCGTCGGCACGGCGGCCAGCACCGATCCCTTGTGCGCCTGCACGCTCCGTTCACCCTCGCCGATCAGCCGCACGGTGCCATCGCCGAGTGCGAAGGCCGGTACGTCGTCGATGAAACAGGCGGTGACCACGAAGGCATCGAAATCATAGGGAGCAACGGTGGGCATTCGAGAAATCCGGGCGTTTGATGAAACGAGTCAAGCAAGCAGACATCGGGGCGGGCACAGCACAGGGCCCTCGTGAGCTGGTCGAACCATGACCAGCGGCACCACGGTTACGCTTGGTCCGGCACACAGGCCTCGAACTGGGCCTTCAGCATGTCCTTGGGCAGCTCACGGCCGATGAACACCAGGCGGCTTTCGCGCGGCTCGCCGTCCTTCCAGTCGCGCTGGTGATCGCCCTCGATGATCATGTGCACGCCCTGCAGCACATAGCGCTGCGGGTCATCCTTGAACGCCAGGATTCCCTTCAGCCGCAGGATGTTCGGCCCCTGCACCTGGGTGATCTGCTGGATCCAGGGGAAGAACTTCTGCGAGTCCAGCTCGCCGGCCCGCAGGCTGATGCTGCCGACGGAATGCGGATCCGCGTGATGATGGTGGTCATGGTTATGATGAGCGTGATCATTGTGATGATGCTCATGGTCGCAGTCCGGCCCGCAGGCGTGGTCATGACCGTGATCGTCGAGAAACTTGGGATCCAGATCCAGGATCCGGTCGAGATCGAAGGAACCGCGGTCGAGCACTGTCGCCAGATCGATCTCGCATCGCTCGGTCCGGTGGATCAGCGCATAGGGGTTGATCCGCCGGATGGAGGCCTCCACGCCCGCCAGTTCCTCGGCCGTCACCAGGTCGGTCTTGTTCAGCAGGATCACGTCGGCGAAGGCGATCTGGTCCTCGGCCTCCTCGGTGTCCTTGAGGCGGGCCGGCAGATGCTTGGCGTCGACCACCGCGACGACCGCATCGAGCTTGGCCGCCTTGCGCACATCGTCGTCCATGAAGAACGTCTGCGCCACCGGCGCCGGATCGGCCACGCCGGTGGTCTCCACCAGGATCGCGTCGAACGATCCCTTGCGCTTCATCAGGTTCTCCACCGTGCGGATCAGATCACCGCGCACCGTGCAGCAGATGCAGCCGTTGTTCATCTCGAAGATTTCTTCGTCCGATTCCACCAGCAGGTCGTTGTCGATGCCGATCTCGCCGAACTCGTTGACGATCACCGCATAGCGCTTGCCGTGTTGCTCGGAGAGAATCCGGTTGAGCAACGTGGTCTTTCCGGCGCCGAGATAGCCGGTCAGCACGGTCACGGGGATCGGGGCCGCAGGGGTCGGTACTGGCGCT
>JBFHII010000405.1:0-3376 GCA_041596535.1 Breoghania sp.
GACCATGGGCGTGGGCCGCCCCGGCACGTCCATCGCGAAGACATGGCTCAACCGCCGTTCGGTCCGCAATCCCTGTTGCTTGTCGACCACCTGATGCAGCAGCGTGTCGCTGTGCAGATGGCCCTTCATCAACGCCCGGGCGCGCCCCTCATGCACGAGGGCGATTCCCCGCGCCACGGCTTCGCGTGCATCGCCGACATCGATGATCTCGATGCCGGACAGTGTCCTGCCCAGGGTTTCGGCCGTCGCTTCGATCGCCCTGCGGTCGCCGATCAGGATCGGCTCGATGACGCCGGACGCAGCGGCCAGCAAGGCACCACCGAGGGAGTGCGCGTCGTCAGGCGCGATGACAGCCGTGGGAAGCGGCGTCAGGCTCTGGGCCAGCGCAATCAGCCGGTCAAAATTCTGATGGCGTTCCACGAGGATTGTCGGAAGTTCGTGCGGTTCGAGTCGCACCGTCTGGCTCGGCGCCGAGACCCGGGCCTCGCCATCGGCGATCATCACGCCGTCACTTCGCGTTACCTCCGTGCTCAGCCGCACGATGCCGTCAGGTTCCTTGGCGGCGACGCGCACGGTGACGGTCAGCGTGTCGCCTTCGTGCGCGCGCTCGAGGAAGCGGAAACTCTGATTGCGGTAGATCGTGCCCGGGCCGGGCAGGACATTGCCGAGCACCGCCGAGATCAGTGTCCCCACCCACATCGAAGGCACGATGGCGAGATCGGTCTTGCCGTCGCCCGTGTGGTCTATGTCGGGGATGTGCAGGGGATTCAGGTTGCCCGATGCATGGGCGAAGATGAACAGGTCGTTGGCGGTGCAGGTACGCGTGATGGATGCGCTGTCGCCGACGTCTATCTGTTCGTAGGTCTTGTTGGTCACCATTGTCGCCCTGCCTGATCGCCGTCGTCCGTGGTCTCGTCGTAGCGGATTGCCGACGGGGACACTTTGACATAGCTCACGGGCGTCGCGACAAGCTGTGTGCTCCGGGTGCGCCTGTCGGTTTTGACCACCCGCGTCGGCGGGGACTGGCGGCACTATGCCTAGCTGGGATCGGGGATCTGCTGCACCAACCGGGGGCGCAGCATGAAGGTCTCACCCAATGCGATGTTTTCCGTGATGACGGAGGTGAACATCGGCTGGTAGCTGAAGCTGGAGACGGCGATGATCGTCGTCGAGTTGGCGATCTTGACGGCGTCGGGAATCGTGATCGGCGGCGTGGCGCCCTCCGTCCAGGCGGACGCGGTCTGATAGGCGCGGCTCCAGTCGACCGTCGCATTGCCATCCGCATCGAACTCGACGCTGGCGACGACGATGCCCAGGTCGTCCGCCGGATAGGGCTGAAGGATGACCTTGCTGGCCGCGAAGATATCCGACAGCTCGCTGTCCGAAATCGTGGTGGCCTGGGCCACCAGGTCCGCGACCGTGCTGGCCACCTGCGTCACCTTGCGGTCGTAGGTCAGCGCTCGGGTCAGCTCAATGGATCCCAGCAGCAGGGCAATGAGAATGGGCAGGATAAGGGCGAACTCGACCGCCGCGATTCCGCGCGTGCAGCGGGCCAGCTTCGAAAAGCTGTGCCCGATGGTGTGAGCGGTATCTGTAATGCGCTGTCGCCTGGCCTGGATCATGATCCGCCCTCGGTTCAGGGGAAGGGTTCATTGCGGAAGGCGGCGATGGAGGCGAGGAGCCGGTCACCGTTCGCGAGATCGCTGAAGTCGATCCCGAAATATGCGGTCGCCATCGGCCAGCGGTAGAAGGCGCGCATAACGACAATCTCCGATGCCCCGCCGGTCTGAAACGAGAAATCCTCGATCAGTTCGTTGTCGTCGTCGACCAGAGGTGTTTCCGCCCATGTGCTGAACGATGTGTAGGTCTTCACGTCGATGCTCAGCCGGTCCGACGAGAAGAACCCCGGCAGGTGCTCCATCACTTCCTGCTTGAATCCGTCAGCGTCAAGTGAAGCCTCCTGCGCCTGGCCGGTGCGGATCAGTCTGGCGCTTTCCGCGACAGCGTTGTCCAGGACTTCGCCGGCAAAGAAAACCAGTCCGATCTCGATGAGGAACACCAGCAGGATCAGAAACGGCATCGCCACGAGGGCGAACTCGATCGCCGTCGATCCGCTCTCGTTGCGCCGGAACCGGCGCAACCGCGCGATGAGCGAGGGCCTGCGTGCCGGTGTTCCGGCGGAAGAAGCGCAGACGCTATGGCGTTGGGACATCGGGTACGCCTCTGACGTTCAAACGTTGGCCATGCAGCACGGTCGCTCCCCGTCCCCGAACGGTCTGGGCGGATCCGGATTGGTGACCGCAGCAATCTGCCGGCCCTTCGGCCCATGGCGGATATCTACGCAGCAAGAAGTACCAGCAAAATATTGCTGAACTCTTGCCACGGTGTCCCGGATTCTGAATATGCAAAACACGAAATGCCGCGCATCTGGCGTTACGTCCGCCCGATTGGCCGTTGCTGCTGTGCCAATTCGGGATCCGCCATGCCACCCGTTATCGCTATTCCTGGGCGCTTTCCGACGCGGCTGTCGCCAGGGTGGAATGCTGGGTCGCCTGGTCTCCGGTGGTTTTGAAGAACTCTTCGTGATCGCCCATGCTCAGGGTCGGCTGGCAGGTCGGCGAGCAATTGTAGCTGTATCGGTTGCCGCTGCGGTGAACCGTTACCATGCCGCCTTCAGGCGGCTGCACCACGATCACCTCGTCGATGATCGGCTGTCCCTGATCGTCCAGAATGACCAGATTGGTGGTGCCATAGGACTTGCCCGTGATGATCAGGGTCGTGGGGTCATTGATCACCACGTCGGCGATCGAGGGATTGCCGATGATGATCGTGCCCGCCTCTCCCTCTATATGAAAGACCTTCGCCCGGTCGACAATGACGGACACGGTGCCTTCGGCCGACGCCGGGGCGGCAAGGCAGAGCGCCAGCCCGACCAGGCCGGTGGAGAGTGCGATCCTGAAGCGCGGAGAACCCATGGTTCCCTCCATCGTCATTGATGACTGCATGGCCGGAGTGTCGCGGTTTTAGGTGAATGAAAGCCTAACGTCGGGAGGTGCGGCCGGCGGGCCGCCACCATGCGGCGCATCCGGCTCATACCGAGCGATTGCCCGTCTGCCCTCGCCCGTATCTCTGCATCCTGAAAGCAACAATCTGTCTTATTGAACTAAATATAAACAAATGTCGGACATGTTTTAATCACCGAGGCGGCATTCCAGCTTTGGAGTGCATTGTGTGGTAATTAAAATCTGCGCAATGCAAGTAATATTTCTTTAACCATCCTGGAAATGTCAACTTGGAAGCGAAAAATTCGAGCAGCAATTAACTTTGTGGCAATAACCACTTCGTATTCTTTCGCCAGTTTCGAGCGGCCGAACCA
>JBFHII010000406.1:0-3370 GCA_041596535.1 Breoghania sp.
AGCGGTTCGAGCACGTCGAAGGATGCCGCATCGGTCATCTCGTCGGTCGCATCGCCACGGCCCGGCGCGAAGGGAACGGAGACGTCGTAGCCGGCGGCTTTGGCCGCTTTCTCGACGCCGACATTGCCTGCGAGCACGATCACGTCGGCGACGCTGGCGCCATATTCGGCCGCGATCGGCTCAAGCACGGCGAGGACCCTGGCCAGACGGGCCGGCTCATTGCCTTCCCAGTCCTTTTGCGGCGCGAGACGGATGCGTGCGCCATTGGCGCCGCCGCGCATGTCGGAACCGCGATAGGTGCGGGCGCTGTCCCAGGCGGTCGAGACCAGTTCTGCAACGCTTAGACCGGACGCCGCAATCTTCGACTTGATAGCGCCGACATCGTAGTTGTTCGGGCCGGCCGGAACCGGGTCCATCCAGATCAGCTCTTCCTTCGGAACATCCGGGCCGACGTAGCGGACCTTCGGGCCCATGTCGCGGTGGGTCAGCTTGAACCAGGCGCGGGCGAAAGTGTCGCGGACGTAGTCCGGGTTGGCCATGAACTTCTCGCAGATGGCGCGGTAGGTCGGATCCATCTTCATTGCCATGTCGGCGTCGGTCATGACCGGCATGCGGCGGACCGACGGATCGGTCGCATCGACCGGCATGTGCTCTTCCTTGATGCCGATGGGCCGCCACTGGTTGGCGCCCGCCGGGCTCTTGGTGAGTTCCCACTCGTAGCCGAACAGCAGCTCGAAATAGCCCATGTCGAACACGGTCGGGTTGGTGGTCCATGCACCTTCGATGCCCGACGTGATCGCGTTGGATGCCTTTCCGCCCAGGTTGGGGTTGATCCAGCCGAAGCCCATGTTCTCGACGTCTGCGGCCTCGGGCTCGACGCCCAGCGCGCCGGCATCGCCGTTACCGTGGGTCTTGCCGACGGTGTGGCCACCGGCCGTCAGGGCGGCGGTTTCCTCGTCATCCATGGCCATGCGGGCGAAGGTCTCGCGCACCTGTGCAGCGGTCTTCAGCGGGTCCGGCTGGCCGTTGACGCCTTCCGGGTTGACGTAGATGAGGCCCATCTGCACGGCGGCGAGCGGGTTTTCCATCGTATCGGGCTTGCCGACATCCTCGTAGCGGTTGTCGGACGGGGCCAGCCATTCCTTCTCGGCACCCCAGTAGGTGTCGATCTCCGGATGCCAGATGTCCTCGCGGCCGAAACCGAAGCCGAAGGTCTTCAGGCCCATGTTTTCATAGGCGATCGTGCCGGCGAGAAGGATCAGGTCAGCCCAGGAGACGGCATTGCCGTATTTTTTCTTGAGCGGCCAGAGCAGCCGGCGTGCCTTGTCGAGGTTGCCGTTGTCCGGCCACGAGTTCAGCGGCGCGAAACGCTGGTTGCCGGTGCCGCCGCCGCCACGACCGTCGGCCAGGCGATAGGAGCCGGCCGCGTGCCACGCGACGCGGGCGAACATGCCGACATAGCTGCCCCAGTCGGCAGGCCACCACTCCTGGCTTTCGTTCATCAGGGCGCGCAGATCGTTCTTCAGCGCTTCCACGTCGAGCTTCTTCAGCTCCTCGCGGTAGTTGAAGTCCGGCCCCAACGGATTGGTCTTGGTGTCATGCTGATGGAGAATGTCCAGGTTGAGAGCATTCGGCCACCATTCCTTGTTCGACGTCCCCGACGTGGTCATCGACCCATGCATCACCGGACATTTCGCCGAACTGTCGTTCAGGTCTTTCAGCTTAGCGTCCATTTCTCTCTCCAATCGTCTGTAGCAGCGGTCTCGCGGCGCTTGCGGCCCTTGCAACGGCGGGACATCCCGCACGAACCAGACCCGCATCCGCCGGCGGTCACCGAGTGCTGATCTTCCGGGATGGCGCACCCGCGCGCATCGCCAGGATTTGCATGAAGGTCACGCCGGACCTCCCATGATGAAACCGTGTGCCGACAGAATGCACCCTTCTTTTGATAAGTTCTAATTTGATTGCATGACTATCGCGATAAGTTTATCTTATCGTCCATGATCACGATCAAACAGCTGAGATATTTCGATGCCCTGGCCCGCCACCACCATTTCGGCAAGGCGGCGAAATCCTGCGCCATATCGCAGCCGGCGCTGTCGCTGCAGATCCGCGACCTGGAGAGACAGCTGGGCATCAACCTCGTCGAGCGCCGCCCCAACGATGTCTGCCTGACCAGTGACGGTGAGGAGATCGCCCGCAGGGCCGGCAACATTCTCGCGGAGATCCGCGACCTGATGGACTATGGCCATCACGCGGCAGGCGTCATGAGCGGCCCGCTGCGCCTGGGAATTATACCGTCAATTGCGCCCTATTTGTTGCCCCGCATGCTGTCGCGGCTGAACGAGGCGTACCCCGACATCGATCTGAAGCTGCGCGAGACGCTGACCGCGACCCTGATCGACGAGCTGCGGCACGGGGATCTCGACGCCGTGATCGCCGCCCTGCCCGCCGACACGCCGGAAACGGAATCGCTGGGACTGTTCGAGGACCGCTTCCTGCTCGCGACCCACGCGCGCCCGGATCTCGACGAGCGCAAGCGGGTGAAACCGGAAGCGATCGCCGATGAAAACCTGATGCTGCTGGAAGAAGGCCACTGCCTGCGCGACCAGGCCCTGACCTATTGTGCCAACCTGCACGGCCGCTCCGGCCGGACATCGGATTTCGGCGCCACCAGCCTGACCACGGTGATGCAGATGGTTGCCGCCGGCTACGGCGTCACGCTGCTCCCCGAAATGTGCACCGACGTCGAGGTGCGCGACGAACGCATCGCCCTGCTGCGCTTCACCGAGCCGCAGCCGTCGCGAACCATCGGGCTGCTGTGGCGCAAGACCTCGCCGCGCAAGCAGGATTTCGCGGCCCTCGGCGGGCTGATCGCGGAGGTCGCCGAGGAACTCAGCGGCTCCCGTGCCATGTCCCCTGCGCCCGAGATGGCGGGTTAGTCCGGCCGGATCAGCCTTCGTAGATCCACTGCTCCGGGATTTCCGCCCTGACTGTTTCGCCCGGCGTGATCGTTCCCGGCTTTTCCACCCAGACGACCAGGCCGCGCAGCCGTTTGGCTGCTTTCGGAAACAGCAGGTCCAGCCCCTCGCGGTCCGGGAAATTGGCGGCAATAGCCTTGCCGGCAACACGGCAGGGCGCGTTCTGTCCATCCACCCGCAGCACCGCGCCACCCGCGAAGACCAGCCGCGTGCGCGGCGGGATCATCGACAAATGCGCCAGGCCTTCGATCACGAGATTCGCACCGATCCACTGAGGCTGCAGCCGATCGAGCGCCATCAGCCGGGCGACCTCCTCCAGCTCATCGGCCGCGAGCACGGAAAGCTGGCGCTCATTGCGCATTTCCGTGCCGCGCGGATACCACGGCTCG
>JBFHII010000407.1:0-3365 GCA_041596535.1 Breoghania sp.
GCCGTGATCGTTTCGGACGAGGGCGAATTTCTGTTCCGCCGCTGCCTGATCGAGGAGGTGCTGCAGGGCCTCGGTCCGATGAACGATGACGAGTCGCTGGAACACAGCGTCTTCAACGACACCTCCCGACATGCGCGCTTCACCGATTTCGACCGGTACATCCTCAACATGCTCTACGACAGGCGCATCAAGCCCGGGATGAACTCGGATGCGGCGCGGGCTGTGCTCCCCATGGTGATCCGCGACGCGCGCAAACACCTGCGCTGAGGCCGGGGCCGCAGAACGCCGGCCGCATTTCGGAACGTCGCGCGGCGCTATCAGTAAATCTGAGATCACGTCATGAATACAGGCGGCGTCATGGCTTTAACTTGGCGCCCTTTCAAACATGAACGGCACTACGCTCACAGATCGCCCAGTGCATAATTCGTAAACCATTCCTCGAAACCAAGCGCTAACCACCACGACAATTTGCAATCACGGTTACGCGGTGATTCACCATTTCCTTCAGGTCGCCAGACTAGGGTTTTTGCCGATCCAACGGCATTCATTGCACTCATTGCCACACGTAGCGAGTAAACCGATGAACAGACCCTTTTCCGCGCTTCTGGCCGCGGCCTGCCTCATTGCGGTGGCGACGCCGGTCACCGTCTTCGCCCAAAGCTCCTTTCGCGCGCCGCCGCCGCCGCTGGTCCTCAGCCCGGACCTCACCGGCCCCTGGGTCATGAAGCTCGACACGTCGCGCAGGACACCGCGGGTCTCCCTGCCCGCGCCGCGCGGTTTCCGGCACGCGGCCCTTCCCGGCGACACCCGCGCCGCCGAGCGTCCGCGCAACGCGGAGAAGAAACGCAAGTCACCGCCGCCGATGGACCCGGCCTTCCTTCCGACGGTCGTCGACTATCATGGCGGCCACAAGCCCGGCACCGTGATTATCGACACGCCGGCGCGCTACCTATCCCTCGTCGAAGCGGGCGGCAAGGCGCGGCGCTACGGCGTCGGCGTGGGTCGCCCCGGCTTCGAATGGGCCGGCACCCACACCGTGACCCGCAAGGCCGAGTGGCCTGACTGGCGGCCGCCGGCGGAAATGCGCAAGCGCCAGCCGGAACTTCCCGCGTTCATGGCGGGCGGGCCGTCGAATCCGCTTGGCGCCCGGGCCATGTACCTCGGCAGCACCCTGTACCGAATCCACGGCTCCAACCAGCCGTGGAGCATCGGTCGCGCGGTCTCCTCAGGCTGCATCCGCATGCGCAATGAGGACGCGATCGACCTCTACGCGCGCGTCCAGGTGGGCACCAAGGTGATCGTCAACTGATTGTTTCGGGATACCAATTTCCAACCGATACCAGGCCGGGCGTTCGCGCCCGGCTTTTTTGTGCGCCCGCGCGAAGCGCTCCCGGCGCGGCGCGCTCAGTTGACAATGCAAATCATTCATAATAGTTGGATTTGTACGGCCAACCGGTCAAATGTTGCCCGCGCCACGGCTGCTTGGCGCCCCTGACGTATTGGCCAATCAATGACGAGCACAGTAATCCTGAATGCGCCCGCAGGCTGGAGCGAGACGCGATGAGCCTAATGCCCGACGCCGGTTGTCCTCCAGCAGCCGGCGACATAAGAGATGCTCTCGCCGGAATTCTTGGTTCCGAAAGCTTTTCCAGATCCCCGAAAATTAGCCGGCTTCTGACTTATCTGGTCGAGACGCAGATCGCGGGCGACGCGGAGTGCCTCAAGGAAACCGCGATCGCCACCAGCGTCTTCGATCAGCGGCAGGACTTCAATCCGCGCACCAATCCGATCGTCCGGGTGAACGCATCGCGCCTGCGCAACCTTCTGCGCCTTTACTATGCCGACCCGAACGTCGACAGCAGCGTCACGATCACCCTTCCCGACGTCGGCTATGCCCCGATCTTCTCCTCGGCGCCCCAGGCGAGCGACACGGAGAGCGATTCGGAGCCGACGGAACGGATCGCCGCGCCCCATCACGCCGTCCCCCAGGTGCCGGCGCATTCCTCCGCGGACGATGCGGGTGCGGGGTCGATGGACGACGATGTCAGCAGATCGAAGGAAGCGCGACCGGCCAAACAGCCGATGCAAATTTCCGCCGTTCTCGGCATGCCGTGCTCGGTCGGCTTCGTGATTGCCAATCTCGTCGTGGCATGCATCTTCGCCGCGCTCCTCAACCGCACGGACACGACGCCACAGGGCAATTACGTCATCAGCATGCAGCAGCCGGTTGGCGAGACCGTCCTGCCCTCCTCCCTGATCATGCTGTGCAACCAGGATTCCACGCCGGCCGCGCGCTATCCGGTCAAGATCGGCGACACCACAGTCTTTTGCCACCTGCTGAAACCGGACCAGGGTCCGATGGGCGTCGACACGGCGGAAAACCGGCACAACCCGTAACGCCCCAACCCGGCGCCTTGGGTGCCGGGCTTGACGTCTTCGGATGCCGGTCCGGCGTGCGCTCCGCCGCGGACTATGCCGCGCCCGCCGACGCCACCGCCCGCGCAAAGTCTTCCGCAGCGGCCTCCGGATCCTCGGCCGCGCAGATCGCCGAGACGACCGCCACCCCATTGGCCCCCGAACGCATCAGCTCCGCGGCGTGCTCCGCCTTGATCCCGCCGATCGCCACCGCGGGCAGCGCGATTTTCGGCCGGAACGCTGCGAAGCCCGCAATGCCGATGGCCGCGCCCGCATCCGCCTTGGTCGCGGTACCAAACACCGGGCCGATGCCGACGTAATCGACCGGCCCCAGGTCGGAGGCGGCAAGCTCGGCATCCGATCCCACCGACAGGCCGAGGATCGCGTCACGACCGATCAGCGCCCGAACATCCGCCGGCGCCATGTCGCTCTGGCCCACATGCACGCCCTGCGCGCCGGAGGCCAGCGCCACGTCGATCCGGTCGTTGATGATCAGCGGCACGTTGGAAGGCGCAAGGGCTGCGGCCAGCGCGCGCGCCATGTCGACGAGCTGCCGCGTCGGCGCGTCGGGATCGCGCAACTGGATGATGGTCGCGCCGCCGCGCACAGCCGCAACGGCCGTCTCCACCACGCCGCGCGTCCCGCACAGTCGCGTGTCGGTGACCAGGTAAACGGACAGATCAAACGCATGGGCCATCAAAAAACTTCCGTGATCGTGACATGGGCCGCCAGCCTATCGGCGGTTGACGCGTGAAGCGCATTGCAGAGTTTCGCCGGTAGATCGCCGGGGCCGTCGCTCGCTCGGGCCGCCGACGCCCCCGCAGCACCATAGACCGCAAGCGCTGCGACCGTCGCCGCCAGCGGATCGTCATCGCTTGCCAGGAACGCGCCGCACAGCGCGCTCAGCGAACACCCCAGCCCCGTGGACAGCGGCATCATCGGATCACCGC
>JBFHII010000408.1:0-3362 GCA_041596535.1 Breoghania sp.
GGCAGGCTCCTCAGCAGGCTTCAAGGGGGGCGTGGCCGGCTTCCGGGCATCCAGTTGGTCACCGGGGCCGGTGCTGGAGCTGGTCCGCCGCACCATGTCGTTCAGGTGTTTTATGTGCGTCTTGCGGTCCGGCCCATAGACATAGGGCACGGTGACGCCGCCGATCACGACGGTGACCGGCCGGTTCTCGCCGTCATACTGAATCGTGCGTCCCTTGCCCCTAACCAGGTTGCCGTTGGCGTCGTAGGCGAACGACCATGGCCCGGCGGCGGTCGGCGCGTGCGGACGCTCCCTTACAGCAGAAGCGCGTCGTCGGTGATTTCCTGGCCGCGGACTTTTGAGAACATGGCGACGAGATCGGCCACGGTGAGCCCCGCGCGTTCGTCGGCCTTCACGTCCAGCACCACCTTGCCCTCGTGCAGCATGACGGTGCGGGTGCCCACGTCCAGCGCCTGGCGCATGGAATGGGTGACCATCAGCGTGGTCAGCGACAGCTCGCGCTGGAACCGCACGGTGAGATCCAGCACGAACGCCGCCATATGCGGATCCAGCGCCGCGGTGTGCTCGTCGAGCAGCAGCACCCGGCTGTCGGCCAGCGTCGCCATGACCAGCGACACCGCCTGCCGCTGTCCGCCCGACAGCAGGCCCATCTGGTCCTCCAGCCGGTTTTCCAGCCCCAGCCCCAGCGGCGCGATGCGCTCGCGAAACAATGCGCGGCGTTTCGACGACAGCGCGCCGCCAAGCCCGCGCTTGCCGCCGCGCGCCACCGCCAGCGCCAGGTTCTCGACAATCGTCAATGTGCCGCAGGAGCCGGCGAGCGGATCCTGAAACACCCGCGCGACGAGGCTGGCCCGTTTGGCGGTGCCCCAGCGGGTGACATCCGCGTCGCCGATGTGAATGGAGCCCCCCGAGGCGCTCACGTCGCCGGCCACCGCACCAAGCAGCGTCGATTTTCCCGCACCGTTGGAGCCGATCAGCGTGACGAATTCGCCCGCCTCGATGGAAAGGTCGATTCCGTTGAGCGCGTGTTTTTCCAGCGGCGTGCCGGCGCCAAACGTGACGCCGAGGTTCGAGACACGGATCATGCGCGCGCCCTCCCCTTCTTGCGCAACTGCGGCAGGATCAACGCTATGGCGACGAGGGCCGCGGTCACCAGATTGAGATCGGACGCCTGCAGCCCGATGACATCGGCCGACAGCGCGAGCTGCACCGCGATGCGATAGACCACCGAACCGATGACCGCGCCCACCAGGGCCACCGCGATGAGCCGGCTGGGCAGCAGCGTCTCGCCGACGATCACGGCGGCCAGCCCGACGACGATCGTGCCGACGCCCGAGGTCACATCGGCAAAACCGTTGGTCTGGGCAAACAGCGCGCCCGCCAGGCCGACGAGCGCATTGGACAGCGCCATGCCCACATAGATCTGCAGCTTCGTGCGCACGCCCTGCGCCGAGGCCATGCGTGCATTGGCGCCGGTGGCCCGCATCGCCAGCCCGAAATCGGAGCGCAGGAACCACGCAAGGGCCGCCACGGCGACGACCACCAGCACGAAGACGAAGGCCGGGCGCACCAGATAATCGGCCAGCCCCAGACCGTAGAACGGCGTGAGCACGGTCTCCTCGCGCAGCAGCGCGATGTTCGGCCGGCCCATGATGCGCAGGTTGATGGAAAACAGCGCGATCATCGTCAGGATCGACGCCAGAAGGTGCAGGATCTTGAAGCGCACGTTCAGCGTCGCCGTGACGATGCCCGCGACGGCGCCCGCCGCCATGGCGCAGAGCGTCGCCAGCCACGGGTTGGCGCCACTGATGATCAGCACGCCCGCCACCGCGCCGCCGAGCGGCAGCGATCCGTCGACCGTGAGATCGGGGAAATCGAGAACGCGGAAGGCGAGATAGACGCCCAGAGCGACAAAGGCATAGACGAGGCCCAGTTCCACGGCGCCCCAGAAGGCGATTTCAGTCACGGCTCACCCGGCAGGTTCGTGTTGATTCCGGCGGCGGCCCGGCCGCGCCGATAACAAACCGCCGCGCACGGGTGTCCGGCGCGGCGGAGATTTCTGTTCCGGCTGGCGCGGTCTATTCGACCACTTTGCTGGCCCGCTCGAGCACCGCGGCGGGAACCGTCAGCCCCATAGCGGCCGCGGTCTTGGCGTTGATCATCAGGTTGGTTCCCTTGGCGACCTTGACCGGAATATCGGCGGGCGCGGTGCCCTTGAGGATCGCCACGACGACTTCGCCCGTCTGCTTGCCGACATCATAGTAGTTGAAGCCGATGGCCGCCAGCGCGCCGCGCTCCACGGAATCGGTATCCGCGGCATAGAGCGGCAGCTTGTTCTCGACCGCGACCTTCACCGCCGCCTCGAACGCCGAGACGATGGTGTTGTCGGTGGGCACATACAGCGCATCCGCCTTGCCGACGAGCGCGCGGACAGCCTGCTGCACTTCCGAGGTCTTGGTGGCGGTGGATTCGACGATCTCGATGCCGGCATCCGCGCCGAGCTTCTTCAGCGCCGCGACGGTGGAGACGGAGTTGGCCTCGCCCGCATTGTAGATCACGCCCAGCGTCTTCACGTCCGGCGTGATTTCCTTGATCAGGGCAAGCTGATCGGCGATCGGCGAGAAATCGGAAATACCCGTCACATTGGCCCCCGGCTTCTCCATCGAGGCGACAAGCTGCGCCCCGACCGGGTCGGTCACGGCCGAGAAGACAACCGGAATGTCCTTGGTGGCCGAAGCCACGGCCTGGGCCGAGGGCGTGGAGATCGGCACGATGACCGACGGACCTTCGCCGACGAACTTGCGGGCGATCTGCGTTGCCGTCGCCGGATTGCCCTGCGCGGACTCGTAGACGAAGGTGAGGTTTTCGCCGGCCTTGTAGCCGGCCGCCTCGAGCGCGTCCTTGACGCCGTCACGGCAGGCATCGAGCGCCGGATGCTCGACGATGGCGGTCACAGCCACGGTGACATTCTCGGCCAGCGCCGTGGTGGCCAGCGGCGCGGCGAGCGCAGTCGCGGTGGCGAGCGTGAGGAAAAGCTTGCGCATGAAATGAACCTCCCGGTGGTTTTGCGGCGGAAACATTGACATCCCGCGCCTGTCCGATCTGAAAAACGACGAATTTCAGGGAGAGTCAACGTCCGCGCGCGGATCGCCATCGGCTATCACCGGAAACGCTGCGTCATCCGCGCAATGCCGCGGCTCGCACTGCCGCGGCGATTGATGGCGGAAGGGGAAACGGGCGGCCCCCGGCCGCCCGCTCATGCCAGGCGTAGCTCCTCGTCCACCATCGCGCGCAGACGCGACACCACGTCGGCCAGCGGCAGCTTCTCCTCGCGCGTGCCGCGGCGGTCCTTGTACTCCACC